>DATLZJ010000307.1:0-11646 GCA_035574055.1 Caldilineaceae bacterium | reverse complement strand
TGATCATCCACATGTACGGCAACCTGAAGGCGTTTCAGGGCATGGAGGTGTTCAACCACTATGCAGAGGGACTGCGCACGCTGGGCAGCCCCGTCTTTGGCGATCTCCATCTGCTGACGCTGGCGCGCATCATCCTTATCGGCTCCATTGTGCTGCACATCTGGGCTGCCTACTCGCTCTACTTGCAGGCGCGGCAGGCGCGCCCGGTGACCTACGCGACCAAGCGAGTGGTGCAGGCGAATTATGCGTCGCTCTATATGCAGGTGGGCGGTGTGGTGCTGCTGCTTTTCATCCTGTTTCACCTGGCCCAGTTGACATGGGGCGTTCCCGTCATCCACAGCACCTTTGAGCGCGGCAATGCCTATGCCAACCTGATTGCGGCCTTCCAGTCGCCCATCGTCGTGCTCATCTATCTGGCCGGCCTGGTGGCGCTGGGCTTTCATCTCTATCATGGCACCTGGAGCATGTTCCAGACGCTGGGGTTGATGAGCCGAGACTATGACAGGCCGGTGCGCGGCCTGGCCCTAGTGCTGGCGGTGGGGGTGCCGGTGGGTTTTGCGCTGATCCCTTTGTCGGTGCTGTTCGGCTATCTACAGTAGAGGCTGTTGTTTGGAGAACACGAGGGTGTGATGACGACATCGGTAACACCTACGGTCAAGACCCTGCCGGCCTTCACAGAGGCGACGCTGGACGCGCGTGTGCCTTCCGGCCCCATTGAGGAGAAGTGGGATAAGGCGCGCTTCGAGATGAAGCTGGTCAGCCCGGCCAACCGGCGCCGCTTCCATATCATTGTCGTGGGGTCGGGTCTGGCAGGGGCTTCGGCGGCGGCCACCTTGGGTGAGCTTGGCTATAACGTCTCTTGTTTCTGTTATCAAGACAGCCCGCGCCGCGCCCACAGTGTGGCGGCGCAGGGCGGGATCAACGCGGCCAAGAACTATCGCAATGATGGCGATAGCATCTTCCGCCTCTTTTACGATACCGTCAAGGGCGGCGACTATCGTTCGCGCGAGGCCAATGTCTACCGGCTGGCGCAGATCAGCAACAATATCATTGACCAGTGTGTGGCCCAGGGTGTGCCCTTTGCCCGCGAGTACGGCGGCATGTTGGACAACCGCTCGTTCGGCGGCGCCCAGGTCTCGCGCACCTTCTATGCCCGCGGCCAGACCGGCCAGCAGTTGCTGCTCGGCGCTTACCAGGCGCTGGAGCGCCAGGTCGGCGCGGGCCAGGTCAGGATGCATACGCGCGATGAGATGCTCGATCTGGTGGTGATCAACGGCAGGGCGCGGGGGATCATCACCCGCAACATGCGCACCGGCGAGATCGAGACCCACGTCGGCGATGCGGTGCTCTTGGCGACCGGCGGCTATAGCAATGCCTATTATCTGTCCACCAACGCCAAAGGTTGCAACGCGACGGCCATCTGGCGGGCCTATAAGCGGGGCGCTTTCTTCGCCAATCCCTGCTTTACCCAGATTCACCCCACCTGCATCCCGCCCGCCGGCGAGCACCAATCCAAGCTGACCTTGATGAGCGAGTCGCTGCGCAACGACGGGCGGATCTGGGTGCCGCGCCGCGCCGGCGACAACCGCCCGCCCAACGAGATCCCGGAGAGCGAGCGTTGGTACTACCTGGAGGAGCGCTATCCCAGCTTCGGCAATTTGGTGCCGCGCGATATTGCCTCGCGTGCGGCGAAGAACGTTGTGGATGCGGGGCACGGGGTGGGCGAGCTGCGCAATGGCGTCTACCTCGATTTCGCCGACGCCATCCAGCGGCTCGGTGAAAAGGTCATCCGCGACCGCTATGGCAATCTCTTCGACATGTACGAGAATATCACCGGCGAGAACCCGTACCGGACGCCCATGCGCATCTATCCGGCGCTGCACTATACTATGGGCGGGCTGTGGGTGGATTACCACCTGATGAGCACGATTCCGGGGCTGTTCGTGCTGGGCGAGGCCAATTTCTCGGACCACGGCGCCAACCGGCTGGGCGCCAGCGCGCTGATGCAGGGGTTGGCCGACGGCTACTTCATCATCCCCTATACGCTGGCGAACTATCTGGCGGGCGCTCAACTGGAGAAGGTGGGCGAGGACCATGATGCCTTCCGCGCGGCGCGGGCGAGCGTCGAGGAGCGCGTGCAGCGGCTCATGTCCATCAAAGGCCGGCGCTCGCCCGACTCCTTCCACCGGGAGCTAGGCAAGATCATGTGGAACTACTGTGGCATGGAGCGCACCGCCGAGGGGCTGCGCAAGGCGCTGGAGCTGATCCCAGCCCTGCGCGCCGAGTTCTGGGAGAATGTACGGGTGCTGGGCGACCCCTGCGAGGTCAACCAGGGCCTGGAGCTGGCCGGTCGCGTGGCCGATTTCCTAGAGCTGGGCGAGCTGATCTGTCGGGATGCCCTGCATCGGGAGGAGTCCTGTGGCGGCCATTTCCGGGCCGAGTATCAGACGCCCGACGGCGAGGCGCTGCGCAACGATGAGGAGTTCGCCTATGTGGCCGCTTGGCAGTACACCGGCGACGAAAGCGAGCCGCTGCTCAACAAAGAGCCGCTGACTTTTGAATATGTCCCGCTGTCCACACGCAGCTACAAATAGCGGAGACTATCTGGAGAGCGAATTCAAAGATGAGATTGAAGCTTCGCATCTGGCGCCAGAAGAATGCACAGACGCCGGGCCGGTTTGTGGAATACTTTCTCGATGATGTCAGCCCGGACTCCTCCTTTCTCGAGATGCTCGACCTGCTCAATGAGCAGCTCCTTGACCGGGGCGAGGAGCCGGTGGCCTTTGACCATGACTGTCGCGAGGGCATCTGCGGCGCCTGTGGCGTGATGATCAATGGCGTGGCTCACGGCAAGGCGGCAGTCACCACCTGCCAACTGCACATGCGCCACTTCAAGGACGGCGACACGATTGTGGTGGAGCCGTGGCGGGCCAAGGCATTCCCGATTATCAAGGACCTGATGGTGGACCGCAGCGCGTTTGACCGCATCATCCAGGCCGGCGGTTACATCTCGGTCTCGACCGGGAGCGCGCCCGACGCCAATGCCATTCCGGTGCCCAAGAAGGCGGCAGACAAGGCGATGGACGCCGCGGCCTGTATCGGCTGTGGCGCGTGTGTGGCGGCCTGCCCCAATGGGTCGGCCATGCTCTTTACCGCCGCCAAGGTAGCGCACCTCAACTCGCTGCCCCAAGGTCAAGCGGAGCGCTATGACCGCGCCATCCTGATGGCCGAGGCGCAGGATCGGGAAGGCTTCGGCCATTGCACCAACATCGGCGAGTGTGAAGCGGTCTGTCCCAAGGAGATCCCCATTGAGTTCATTGCCATGCTCAACCGGGATTTGCTGCGGGGGAGCCTGGCCGGCGCGGGCCGGCGGTGAGTTGTCCACCCTCTCGAATGGGAACGAGGCTGTCTTGCACGGGACAGCCTCGTTCTTTATCACCTGACACGGCTAGCGAATCCGGCGGCACGCGGTCTAGGGATGCCACCGCCGGTTCAGTCCCTAGTCGGCGGCGGCGCCGGCCATCAGGGCCGGCTCGTAGGCGGCCGCGCCATGCTCCGCCAAGTCCAGGCCCAGGCGCTGCTCCTCGTCGCTGGCCCGCAGCCCCATCGTCGCCTTTAGGATCGCAAACATGATGAGGCCGGTGATGAGCGCCCAGGCTGCTAGGGCAACGGCGCCGATCAACTGGGTGACAAGCTGGGCGGCGTTGCCGGCGATGAGGCCGCTGACGCCCGCATAGGCGCCGTCGGCAAAGACGCCGACCATGAGCAGCCCGAAGAAACCGCAGAGGCCGTGGACGGTGACGGCGCCTACCGGGTCGTCTACCTTCAGGGTGCGCTCGATGAACTTCTCGCCCCACATCAGCACAAAGCCGGAGAGCAGGCCGATGATGACCGCCGCCCAGGGCGGGACGACGGCACAGCCGGCGGTGATGCCGACTAACCCGGCCAGCGCGCCGTTGACCGCGCCGACGCCATCGGCCTTGCCGGTGCTGATCAGGCGAGCGTACATGACCGTGGTCGCGCCCGCACAGCCCGCCAAGAAGGTGTTGACGGCAATGACCGACATGCGCAGGTCCGAGCCGTTGAGCGTGCTGCCGGGGTTGAAGCCGAACCAGCCGAAGAAGAGGATGAGGCCGCCTAGAGTAATGTAGGGCACGTTGGTCGGCTTGAACTCGTTGGGCGTGCCGTCCTTGTTGTATTTGCCGACGCGCGGGCCGACCAGGTAAGCGCCGGTCAGCGCGACCATGCCGCCGATCATGTGGACCACGCCGGAGCCGGCGAAGTCGTGGAAGCCCATCTGTGACAGCCAGCCGCCGCCCCACACCCAATGGCCGCTGATGGGATAGATGAGCGCGCTGATCAGGAAGCTATAGGCGAGATAGGCCGTGATCTTGGTGCGCTCGGCCATCGCGCCGGAGACAATGGTGGCCGCCGTGGCGGCAAAGACCATCTGGAAGAACCAGGCGAGCGCCTTGCTGACATCATAATAGTCGCCCAAGAGAAAGAAGCCATCGCTGCCGATGAGGCCGGCAATATCCGTGCCGTACATGATGGCGAAGCCGAAGAAGAAATAGGCCAGGCCGCCGATGCAGAAGTCCATGAAGTTCTTGGTCAGCACATTCACCAGGTTCTTGACACGGGTAAAGCCGGCCTCCAGAAAGGCAAAGCCCGCCTGCATAAAGAAGACAAAGGTGCCGGTCACCATCATCCAGACAAAGGTCAGCGCCGTAGCGGTGGGGTCTTCGGATGCCGCCAGCGTCTCGGCGCCGTTGGGGTCGCCGGCGAAGGCGGTCACGGTGGTGAGGAGGCACAGCACAGCCGCCAGCGCCCCAATCGTTGCCGCTCGTTTGGTAAGTCTGAGACCCCTGTGTTTGGGAACCATTTGATCTTGCTCCTTTAGTTCTACTCAAGTTAGTTTTGCGCAAGAGTTGCCTTATGCTGTGATTGCCCTACATACCTGATTGCCCGATAGATGGGCCGTAGCTAATGGCGCAAATCCTCAACGGAACAGCACCCCAATGCCGACAACGGTCACGATGGTCCCAACAACTGCCCGCAGGGTGATTCGCTCCCGGAACACAAAGTAGCCAATCGGGATCAGCATGATCGCCGTGGTGTGCGACAGGGTGGTGGAGACGCCAACGGGGATCAACTGGAAGGAGAGAAGCAGCAATGACCCCGCCATGACGGGACCGGTCAGGGCGGCCCCGGCCAGCAGCAGCACCAACCTCGGCTCATGGTGCAGGCTGGTTGCAGTCGCCTTGAGCTGGCGCTGCAACACAATGAACAGCCAGAGGGCGGCGATGCCGGCGGTGATGCGTATCAAAGTGGCGCTGAAGGGCGGGAATTCACCCTCAACTCCCCGCGATGCAAAGACAAAGGCTGCCGCCTGGGCGAGTGTGCCGAGACAGGCATATACCACACCGCGGCGTACTGCTTGCTTCGGCATCGCCGGCTGGCCCTGGTGGCGCTCGGCAATCACCCAGATGATGCCAAAGGTGACCATCGCAATCCCGATGGCGGCGTTTGCGGGCAGCGTCTGCCCCAACAAGAGCCACGCAAGAAGCGCGCCCAACACAGGGGCCAGGGAGGCGATCAGCATGGTCAGCCGAGGCCCGATGTGCTGGTAGGCGTCGAGCATGAAGTAAGATGAAATGACAAAGGCCAAGATGCCTGACATGCCCAGGTAAAACCAGCGGCTCACCGTTGCATTCGTAGGGAAAAACTCGCCGAGGGAAACTTGATGGATCCCACTGAGAATCACCCACGCAATTGGTAAGCTCATGGCGATAGAGGTGACCGGGCTGATCTTGCGCCCGGCCAAGGTGTAGCACACCGATGTCACGCTAAACCCGGCGGCCGCCAGTAATGCTGCCGCTTCACCAAGGAGCGAATCCATAGGGGCCTGGCTCTCCGGTAATCACGCTCATGGTTTATGGAGATGTTGTATAATGGTGCCAACCCTCGTCCCCGGCGTTTGTGCCTGAATGCACAATTGCTGCCAGTATAAGCGGCGAGGGGAGCGCCAGCAATGAGCAATTTGCACAAAAATCGGCGGCGCGGCGGCGGCAATGTTGTATAGGGTCCGGCGTTACCGTGTCTTGTTATGCAATTGAGGCAAGCGGCTGTGTGAGTGGTACAGGCAGCGGGGCAGGCATCTATTTGGGCGCCTCCTCATGGACATTTGAGGGCTGGCGCGGCATCTTTTACCCGGACACCCTGCCGCGCAGCGACTATCTGTCCTATTATGCGCGCCGCTTCCCGACGGTCGAGGTCAACACCAGCTTTTATGCCCTGCCGGAGGCCGGCGTCCTAATCCGCTGGGCCGAGAGTGTGCCGCCGGGCTTCACGTTTGCCTTGAAGGTTCCCCGCCAGATCACGCACGAGAAGCGGCTGGCCCAAAGCGATGCGGAGACCCTGGCCTTTTTGGATGTGATGCGTGCGTTGGGACCGGCGGCAGGCCCAGCCTTGCTCCAACTCCCGCCTGCCCTGAGCCGGCGGCAGTATGGACGAACGCTGGCAGACTACCTGGAGTGGCTGGCGCGCCAGGCCGGTGGGCTGCGCATCGCAGTGGAGGCGCGGGCCGCGGATTTGATGACGCCATCCTTTGGCCGCTTTCTGGCCGAGCGCGGCTTCGCGCCGGTGCTAGTAGACCGCCAAGGGACGCCGGACCTCTTTGCGCTGTGGCGCAACTGTTGGCTCGGTACAGGTGGGCTGCGCTTCGCTTTTGTGCGCTGGATCGGCGATGACCGCAACGGGCCAAAGGGAGACCGAGAGATCACAGCCCCGCGCGACGAGGCGCTGGACTTATGGGCCAGCCGCCTGGCAGAACTGTATCATGCCGGCTGCGCCGTCTTCGGCTATATGCACAACCCCTATGAGGGCCATGCTCCGGCCAGTGTAGAGCGATTGGCGGCGCGGGTGGCGAGCCTGGCGCCCCTGCCGGCCTGGCCGCCGGCAGAGAAGGGACGGGAGCCGCCGGGACAACTCCGGCTCTTATGAGACAGCGCGCAGATAGTTTGAGGTGGATGAATTGATGTCTATTCAGATGGAAGCAGAACACGATGGACAGAACAACGCCGGTCGCCCATAGTGAGGAGATCGAGCTTTACATCCGTACCTACTATTCGCTGCTGCGGAGCAGCGGGCCGGTGCGGGTGCGCAGCCTGGAAGAAACCCACGCCGCCATGAACTCCAGCCTGCACCAGCAGGCGGACAGCCCGGAGATTGACGTGTCGGCGCTGGTCTATTGCGCGCTGCGGCTGCCCGACTGTATCGCCCAGACCAGGCTGATGGTCATGGGCCAGATGGAAGATGTATTCCGGCGCGGCGGCTATGATGTCGAGCAGTGGCAGCCCGTGCGCGCGCGGGCGCGGCGGCGCAAGTTCTATTTCAACGAGGCCGACGGCACCCTGGCCGCCTTCATCGCCAGCGTCAGCGACATTGACGACCTGATCCCATGTGTCACCACCTTTCAAATTGAGTGGAATAAAATCCATGAGAAGCTCAACTCTGGCGAGCTAGGCCGCCGCCTCCAAAGTCAGTCCGATGGCGACGGCTATCTGCCCATAGATGTGCTGGAGGAGGTGCGGGACGCGCTGGGGCTGACCTCGGCGGATTTCGCCCGGCTAGGTCAAATCTGGCCGGGGCGGCTGTTGGGCGTCAATTTGCAGCGGGCCGCCCGGATGCGCCAGGATATGCGCATCCGGGTCTTGGGCAGCGGCCTGAGCGATTACCGGCGCAGCGTCCAATATTGGTGGCGGCAGATCGAGGAGCGGACGGCGCACCTGCACCTGGCCGAGCGCCCTGTCTACTTCGTCAGCAGCAATGTCCATAGCCTTGTAAACTTGATCTCCGGCCATGCCTGGGAAATCCAGGAGGAGCTGGTTGAGTTTGTGCGCCGGGAAAACCCGGAAGGGCTGCTGGCCGAATTCGACAAAGTGGCGCAGGACGATCCTGGTTCCTTGGGCAATTTCCTCTACTATGTCTCGCGCATCTATCAGAATCGCGCCGGCCAGATCGAACAACTGGCGGAACGGACGGCCCAGCGGGAAGAGCGGGTTGGGTTGGTGCGCGTCAGCGACCCGCACTATCTGGACGTGGAGGCGCAGATCATCGAGCTGCGCTCGCTGCGGCGGAAATGGCTGGACCCACGGCTGCGCATTTTTGATGATGAGGAGTGGAGCCTGATCAAGCAGAGCGACGCGCTGATCTTCAACATTGACTATCCCCTGGGCATGGCCGCCTATCATATCTTTAGCCAGGTCTCGACCGCCCTAGACCGGATTCAGGGCGTCTATATTTTGGGCAAGGCCGCGACCCTCAACGGGCGCGTCGGCGATGTCATGATCCCCAATGTGGTCTATGACGAGCATTCGCAGAACTCCTATCTGTTCCGCAATTGCTTTACCGCCCAAGATGTTGCCCCTTATCTGGCCTATGGCACCGTCTTCGACAATCAAAAGGCGGTGACGGTGCGCGGCACCATTCTGCAGAACCGCGACTTTATGCATGTCTTTTATGAGGAGGGCTACACCGATATCGAGATGGAGGCGGGGCCGTATCTCTCCGGCATCTACGAGGACATCTACCCCAAGCGGTATCCGGTGGATGAGATCGTCAATCTCTTTATCAATGCGCCCTATGACATCGGCCTGATCCACTACGCCAGTGACACGCCCATCAGCCGTCGCCAGACCTTGTTGAGCAAGAGCCTGAGCTATTTTGGGGTGGATGCGACCTATGCCGCTTCGGTGGCTGTGCTCAAGCGCATCTTGAGCCAGGAGATCGCGCGCCAGCGACAAATGCAGCGGCAGGGGGAGCAGCGGCGCAACCCCGCGCCGCTGCTTTTAGCAGCCGATGGCGCTTAGGTACGCGGCGTCTCTGTGTCATGGATAGCGCTTCGTTGTTTGCCGAAGAGGCGAGCCAGCCCGGCGCAACCCCGGAGCGGCTGGCGCTTTTGATCGCCCGGCTCGCTTTTCCGGACTTGCCGGTAGACGACTACCTCGACCGCCTGGACGAGCTGGCGGAGCAAGTGGCGCCGCCGGTGCTGGCGGCGTCCGGCGGCGAGGCCCGCGCCCAGGCGCTGCTCACCGGCGTGAATGAGCAGCTTGGCTTTCGTGGCAACCACGACCACTACTACGACGCAGCCAACAGCTATCTAAATGTCGTCCTGGAGCGGCGGGTCGGGCTGCCCATTCTGCTCTGTGTGGTCTGCATGGCGCTAGGCCGGCGGCTGGGCCTCCAGGTGGATGGCATCGGCCTCCCCGGTCACTTTATGGCTCGCTACCAGGACGCCGCCGGGAGCTGGCTGCTGGACCCGTTTCACGGCGCGCTGCTGCGGCCCAATGAGGCAGGCGATTACCTGGCTCGTCTGTTCAACCGGCCTGTGATGTTGCCGGAAAATGTCTTTGCGCCGGTAACGCCCATTGCGCTGGCGCAGCGCATCCTCAATAACCTGCGTAATGTCTATTTGGGCAGCGATGACTATGAAATGGCGGCGCGCGTGGTAGACTATATGCTGGCCTTGACGCCAAACAGCGTCTATCTTTGGCAGGAACGGGGCGTGGTGGCTTACCGGAACGGCGATCTGGAGGCGGCAACGCGCGCCTTGCGCCGCTATTTCTTCCTGACCGGCCGCCTTCCGCTGGTCTTTGCCGAGGCCCCACCCTTGCCGGAAGTCCATCTGGGCGACGCGGACCGCCAATTGCTGGGGCTGCTACGCGAGCTGGACGAGCTACGGATGCGGCTGAACTGACCGGCGCCGCCAAGGCCGCTACCGCCATGGATTGTCATGGATTGTCTGTTATTGGATTCATTACCGGTTCCATCGTTTCCATCTCATCTACGGACCTGCTCCTGAACGAAACGGCCAGGCCATGTTCAAATACAAACTCCTCGTCTGGCGCATCGCCTGGCTTTTGGTGGCGCCCCTCAAACAGTTGTTGGTCAAGTTGCGCGTCGAGGGGCTTGAGCATGTCCCTCGCGAGGGTGGGGCTGTGATCGCCTGTAATCACACCCTGGGGCCGGATTATATCGTCTTGGCCTATGCCAGCCCGCGCGAGCTGTATTACATGGCCAAGGCCGAAGCCTTCGAGTGGCACCCCATCCTGACCAAGATTCTGCTGGGCGGCGGCGTCTTTCCCGTGCGCCGGGGCAAGAACGATGTGGCGGCGCTGCAAAATGCGGTGGAGCTGGCGCGCAGCGGCAAGCTCATCGGTATGTTTCCCGAGGGGACGCGCAGCCGGACGGCCGCCCTCACGCGTGCTAAGACCGGCGCGGCGCGCATTGCCCTGGAGGCGGGCGTGCCTGTCATCCCGGCGGCTGTGATCGGCGCGCAGAAGATCGGTAAGGACTGGCGCCCCTGGCGGCGAACGGAGGTCATCGTTCGGTTCGGCTCGCCGCTTTACCGGCAAGGCAACGGCGACATCGCGCGCCAATATACCGATGAGATCATGCTGGCGATTGCGGCGCTGCTGCCGCCGGAGCAGCGGGGCGAATATGCGCATGGCGCGCCGCCGGAGACGCGCAGCTCGCTACCTTCGACCCATACAGCCCGGGATGGCGCTGGCGACAGCTCCATCAATGCCGGCGTCGCCGGTTCTCCTGAGCAAAAAACGCGCCCTTGATGAAACTGCCGAGCCGGTGGTAGCATAAAGACAAACGGCGCCGGGCCTGGCCGGGTCCTGCTCAAGTCCGGTGCGCCTACACTCATCTCATCCGGCAGCGCGCCTATATCCTCAGCACGGCCACGACCCTCCGGATTTGTTGCATTGCGGTATTGTTGTCATTGTCCGGCTGATGTTCAATGCGCCATTGAAGTCCTACGAGAGGGAGCAACTTATGAACAGGCCTGCGAACAGCATCGGGATCGCCACCATGCTCAGTCTGTTGATTGCCCTGTTGGCCGGGTGCGCCCCACCGGCGCAAGCGCCTGCCTCCGCGCCGGCAGCAGAGCCGGCCGCCGCGACCGGCCCGCAACGGGGCGGCCAGGCCATCGTCGTCTATAAGGATGACCTGGCAACCCTGGACCCGGCCGTCGGCTATGACTGGACTAACTGGCCGACCATCAAGATGGTCTTTGATGGTCTGCTTGACTACGACGATACCACCAATCTGATGCCGCGCCTGGCCGAAGCCATGCCGGAGGTCAGCGAGGACGCAACCGTCTACACCTTCAAGTTGCGGGAGGGGGTCAAGTTCCAGAATGGCCGCGAGGTGGTGGCCGACGATGTGGTCTATTCGATCACGCGTGTGCTCGACCCCGATACGGCCAGCCCCGGCGCAGGCTTTTATGTGGGCATCAAGGGCGCGCAGGAGTTTATGGACGGCGCTGCATCGTCGGTCGAGGGCATCCAGGCCCTGGACAAGTACACCGTCCAGTTTACCCTCAACAGCCCGGACGTCACGTTCCTCAATAAGATGGCCTTGAACTTTGCCTTTATTGTGCCCAAGGAGGAGGTTGAGGCGGCGGGCGCAGACTTCGGCCATGCGCCGGTTGGCACCGGCCCATTTATCCTCAAGGAGTGGCAGCCCGGCCAATACCTGCTCTTTGAGCGCAACCCCGACTATTTCTATGAAGGGCTGCCCTATCTGGACAGCGTGCGTATTGAGGTTGGGGTGGCCCCGGATGTGGCGCTCTTGCGC
>DATLZJ010000306.1:0-2885 GCA_035574055.1 Caldilineaceae bacterium | reverse complement strand
GATCTGAGCAGCGCGCATCAGCCCCACCGCTGCCGGCCCTGCCTCAAGGCGCCCGCTCTGGGGCCTAGTCGCCATAGACCCTCTCCTGTTGGGCTGAGGCCGGTTTGGCCTGGGTGGGTGATACGCTTTGCGCCGCCTTGCGCACGCGGGCGGGCACAGGCGGCCAATACTGGACGGCGCGGAGCCACTCGTAGAGCCGGGACAACCCCTCCTGCAGGCTTACGTGCGGCTGCCAACCCGTCGCCTGGGCAAATTTGCCCGTGTCGGAGACATAGTAACGCTGATCGCCCCGCCGCCAGCCGGCGAAAGTACGGACGACCGGCCTCCCCTGGAGCTGCTCGATCTGCGCCAATAGCTCCAGCAGGCTAATGGCCCTATCCGGGCCGCCGCCGATGTTGAAGGCCTCGCCCGCCGTCCGCTCGATATGGGTGTGAGCCAGTTGGAGCGCATGGACTAGGTCTTCAATAAACAGGATGTCGCGCACTTGCTTGCCGTCGCCATAGATCGTGATCGGCTGATCCTGGAGGGCGCGTATCAAGAAGTGGGCGACCCAGCCCTGGTCTTCAGTGCCGAACTGGCGCGGGCCATAGATGCAGCTCATGCGGAAAACAGTCGCCGGCAGACCATAGCTGTGAGCGTAATCCAGCACATACTGGTCCGCCGCGCCTTTGGAGCAACCATAGGGGCTGTGGAACGCCAGGGGCCTGCTCTCGCCGATGCCTTGCGCCCGGATGCAGCGGTCTTGCGGAGCATAGCGCGTTCCCTCTTCAACCAGCGTCACATCGGCCAGGTCGCCATAGACTTTGTTGGTCGAGGTGAAGAGCAGCGGCGTATCCTTGGCAAAGTTGCGCAGCGCCTCCAGCAACGTGAGCGTCCCCCAGGCGTTGACCTCAAAGTCATGCACCGGGTTGACCAGGCTGGTCGTCACTGCGACCTGTGCGCCCAGGTGATAGACGGCCTCGGCGTGGCGCACGGCCTCGTTCAGGACGATACGATCGCGCACGTCGGCGACCTGCACCAGCAGCCGCTTACCGTGCTGCTCACGCAGCCAGCGCAGGTTCTGCTCGACGCCGGGCCGGGCCAACGGGTCATAGACCAAGACCCGCCGCCCCTGGCTCATCAGCCGGTGAGCCAGGTTAGCGCCGATAAAGCCGGCCCCACCCACGATCAAGACATAACGGTCAGACGCTCTATTGCCTTGCTTACCATGACTTTGCTCACCATTGTTATGATCGCCATTGCCATAATAGCTGGGATGGCCGTTGGTGTGCTTGGCGTCCCGTCCGTTCTGTGACGGCTTCATACGGTTAACCCTCTTTGCTCCAGCTCAGTGTTGGCTCGCGCCACCTGATCCACGGCTACCTGACCTTCGAGCCAGCGGGCCAGCTCCATCATCCCTGCCTGGAGTGTGATGCGAGGCTGGTAGCCCAAGACCCGCTGCGCGAGTGAAATATCCGCAAAGCAGTGACGGATATCGCCGACCCGGTATTTGCCTGCGATCTGCGGGCGGATATGGCTTTTCCCCAGCACCTCGGCCATGCGCTCGGCGATCTCCAGCACCGTATGCGCTTGGCCGCTGCCGACATTGAAGACCCGGTTGGCTGCGCCGGGCGTCTCCATCGCCAACCGGCACGCCTGCACCAGGTCGGCGACGTGGACAAAGTCACGCTGCTGGCGGCCATCCTCGTAGATAAGCGGAGGATTGTCATTGAGCAGCCGGGACGCAAAGATCGCCAGCACGCCCGTGTATGGGTTAGAGAGCGCCTGGCGCGAGCCGTAGACATTGAAAAAGCGCAGCGCCACCGTTGGAATCCCGTAGGCCCGCCCTACCACCAGGCAGAGCCGTTCTTGGTCGTGTTTGGAAAGGGCATAGACCGAGGCCAGCGCGGGGGGCTTACTCTCCGGCGTCGGCGCTGGCGCCAGCGCCAGGCCATCCTCGTCGCGCACTTCCCAGTCGCCTCGCTTGAGCTGTTCGAGGGGGCGCTCCCGCCCGGCGACCAGAGCGCCATCCGCACGCCGGTACATCCCCTCGCCGTAGATGCTCATGCTGGACGCGACGATCAGGCGGCCTACCGGACGCCGGACGAGTTCCTCCAGCAGCACCGCCGTGCCCAGGTTATTGGTCTCGGTGTACTTGACAATGTCGTACATGCTCTGGCCGACGCCTACACGCGCGGCCAGGTGAAAGACCGTGTCAACACCTTGACAGGCGTAGCGCACGGCCTTGGCGTCACAGATATCGCCTCGGATCAGCTCTACATCCGGATGCAAGTAATCAGGTCGCCGGTTGGCGCCATGTACCTGGTCAAGCAATGCATCCAGCACGCGCACCCGGTAGCCGTGGGCGATCAACTCATCGGCCAAATGCGAGCCAATGAACCCTGCGCCTCCGGTGATCAGAACAATATGACTCAACCTTCCCTCCTGCGCTGTGCTCTCAGCCGCGCTGGATTGAGTGGACGGATAACGAATCAGCCTCTAGTTAGCATCTAGGACGCCAAGCCCCAGCGCCGGCTGTCGCGCCCACCACACTGTAGCGTCTCCATCGTGCAGGCGGTATTGGGCGAGGTACAACAGCAGGGTAGATTCACAGATACATTGCGTCCTATGTCCCACTGTATCTATCGTTGTATCTCCATCCCCTCCCCGGATGCATACCCCTGTGAGCATATCGTGGCTATTCTGGGCGGGTGCGCGAATAGCACGGCCAGGTTCAGATCGACTGAACAACGGCAGAGGCTACAGCGAGAGAGGAGGGAAGAGACGAGGTCAATATAGAACACACAAGGAGTAACGGCCTGGCTGTGCCGCAACGGCCAGTGCAAGACGCAGAGAGCGGTGTGTGCTGGCGGCTCATCCCTTCAAACTTGACCCGTTAAGCCCAG
>DATLZJ010000305.1:0-10295 GCA_035574055.1 Caldilineaceae bacterium | reverse complement strand
AAAGCCAAAGAGGATGACCTTGACCGCCGGGTCATTATGCAGCGTGCGGCTGACGATACTGTCCGGCGGGATGGTGGGCATTTCGTCCGCCACCCTGCCGACAAACCGGTAGATCAAGTCGCTTACGCCTTGCCGATCTGGACGCGCCATACCTCTGGCCCCTCCTCCAGATACTCCCAACTGAACATCCCTGCGCGCTCGAATTGAAACTGGTAGTAGAGCGGCTTGGGATCATGGTCGTTGATCAGGATCAGCGCCTGGCCGCTTGCCAGCCCATCGAAGGTGTCGAAGATGAGCGGGTGACGCTGGCGTGGCGGGATGTCGCGCACGTCAACGACCGGGGAGACGGGTTGGGAGTGAGTGGCTTGTGTGGTCATGAAATCCTCTTCTAGCGGAGACAAGGTCTCCGGCGACAAACTTGTAAGTGATCCACAGCATATGTGGCCCGCGCCGCTGGGCACCCTATTATCGCTCTATTATCGTAGGTGCGGCATCCTGCCGCACAGGCGTGCCAGGCGCAGAGCGTGCGCTAGGATAGCGCACCTACAGCGCTACAGACTTATGCGGAACCCTAACAGAGCGCATTGCTTCACTCAGTCGGCGCGACTACCAATAGAGAGAACTTGACAGCACGACAGACTAAAAACGGATGCCAAGCTTTCGTTGTAGGGTGCGGCGTACCCAGCGCGCCAGATGGCGCGCGCCGAACTGCTCCTGATAAGTGACGCGCAGCACCCACGGCACATCGCCCTCATTGTGCAGGCTGTGCGCCTCCCCTGCGGGCACAAAGATACACTTGCCCGGCCCGCCGGGAAAGCGTCGCTCGCCCACCAGGAACGCACCCTCGCCTTCGATCACATCGAACAGCTCATGGCAGCCGGTGTGGCTATGCCGCTCCACCGTTGCGCCCGGCGGCAGCACCACCAGTTCGGCGCGCAGTTCTTCATGGTCGAAAAGCGAGACGGTCTGGATGGAGCGGCTGCGCAGGTTCTTATAGCTGTGGATGTTGAGCTGGCCGGCAGCGTTCATGGCTTTCTACTCCACGTGAATTTGGCGAATGTAGGCGATGATGTCCATCAACTGCTCATCGGTCAGGGCCGGGTTGCCCCCCTTGGGCGGCATCAATACGCCGGTGGTGTTGAGCGGGTCGGTCGGCGCCCGGCCTACCTTGATGAATTCCAGCAGCTCGGCATCCGACAGGCCGGCGATAAACTCGCTGGTGGTCATATCCTTACCTAGCCCCTGGACGCCCTGGCCGGCAGGGCCGTGACAGGCGGCGCAGGTAGTCTTGAACAGCTCTTGGCCCTTGGCTGCGTCGCCGGCAGGCAGGCTCTCCGCCACCGGCTGCTGGCCGGCCTGTGCGGCGGCAGCGGGGGTGGGGGTCGGCTCCTCTTCTTTACCGCCGCAGCCGGCCAGCGCCAGGGCCAGAACTAGGGTCAGGAGCAGGGATAGGATGGTGAGTCGTGTTCTGAATCGGGGTCGGTCGTTCATCGGTCCTTCCTTATTGGAACATGGGTTTGGAACATAGACTTGGAACATAAACACGCAGGTCTTGAGCCGTAGTTGGCGATGGATGCTCTACATCAATGCTGGTGATCGGTATGGCCCGACGGCGCCAGGGCTGCGCCGCCATTCTGTAGCTCGTCCCAGGTCAGGACGCGCCCTTGTAGCTCGGCGGCGTGGGCGGCGGCAGCTTCGGCGCTGGCATGGGCGGCGATGCCGGACCCCATTGGGCTGGGAATGGCCGGGCTGACCACAAAGTGCGCCTCGGTTGCGTCCAGCCACTCCTCGCTGGTGTAGTCGTGGACATAGTAGTCAACCACCACCCGCTCCGGATGGCTGCCGGCCTCGGCCAGCATATCGCCGATATCGTCAAAGGCCAGGCTCTCGTAGCGCCCCGGCTCGATCTCGTAGGCGATGCCTGCGGCAAAGCGCGGGTCGCTGATGATCATGGTGCAGTGAGCGCATTGGTCCTCGCCGTAGCGGATCTCCGGCGGCGCGGGGGCAGCGCTGCCTCGGGCGCAGCCGGCCAGGAGGGTGAGCGCAAGCAGCACAAGCATCCAACGAGCAAACCGGATTCCAGAGAAGCGAGTTATTGAGAAGTCAATCATCATCGTGATCCCCGCAGTAGGGGCGCCCCTGGTGGGCGCCCGTGGCGGGCAGGCACAAGGCCTGCCCCTACCCGTTTAGAGGTCGCTGCGCCGGGCGAAGCGCAGGTAGGCGGCCAGCGCAGGCGCAACGGTCCACAGCCCCAGCAGCGCAGCCAGCAGCAGCCAAAGCGTGTCGCCGAAGGTTTGGGCGGCGTAGAGGCCGGCAGGGCCAAGCATCTCCAGATTGGCCTGGAGATTGGCGACCGCGGCCAGTTTGAAGACCTGGAGCGGGTTCGCCAGGGCCAGCCAGAGCAGCCCATCCACCGGCAGGCGCAGCACAATGGCCGTGCCCATCATGCCCAGGTCGCCCAGAAAGACGAAGAGCAGCCAGAGAAAGAGGCCGATGCCCACAGCCACACCGGCGCGGCGGGTCCAGGCTGAGATCAGAAAACCAGCGCTCAACATGACCAGTGCGAGCAGGAAGGCCAGCCCGACCAGGATCAGATAGCCGGCAGGGTCGCCGGCCCCCTGGGCGCCCAACACCACACCGGCCAGGCCAAAGCCCAGCAGCAGGGTCGCCAGCATCCCCAGCGCCAGCCCCAGGTATTTGCCCAGGAACAGCTCGGCCCGGCTCAAGGGTTGGGCCAGCAGGTAGGCCAGCGTGCGCCGCTCTTCCTCGCCTGCCAGGCTTTGCGCGCCCACGGTCAGCGCCATGAGCGGCACCATGAGCAGCACCAGGTTGATCAAGCTGGCGGCGGTGCGGCCAAAGCCGGCCAGCCCCGTCAGCCCTGCGCCGCTGCTGGAGAGGGCCGACAGCCCCAGCGCCAGGGCCAAAAAGGCCAGGGTATAGAGCAGAAACCAGCGGTTGCGCAGGGCATCACGCAGCTCCTTTTGGGCCAGGGTCCAGATGGTGTGGAGGGACATCGCGCGCTCCGTTCTCCAATCGTTAGCCATTATGGATTCTGTCGCGAACTATTCTGTCTCGAAATCAGTCACATGGATGTTGGCCCGGCTCAAGGCATGGATAGGGCCGGCCCTGGCGCCCGGCGCCACCTGTACCAGCACGCCGGCGCCGTTGCGCCGCGCTTGGTAGCCGCTTTCCAGAAGGGCGACCACGGCAGTGTCCATCAGGCCCGCCGGCACATGCAGCTTGATCTGGGTGGTCAACCCCAGCCGCGTCGCCAGCTCCCCGGCCGGGCAGCTACAGCGCGCCCGGCCTCGCTCCATGACCAACGCCTGGTCGGCCAGGGCTTCGACCTCATCCAGCCGGTGGGAAGTAAAGACGATGGTCTTGCCCTGGGCCTTGACCTGGCGCAACAGACGCAGAAGTTGGCCGCGGCTCTCGGCGTCCAGGTTGGAGGTCGGCTCATCCAGCACCAGCACCGGCGGGTCGTCCAGCAGGGCCAGGGCCAGCGCCAACCGTTGCTTCATGCCGCCCGACAGCGCCCGCACCGGCTTATCAAAATGGTCCATCAGGTCCACTTGCTCCAGCGCGCCGATGGCGTTTGCGGGCTTGACGCGGCGCAGACGGGCGAAGAAGTGGGCCGTCTCGCCCACGCTCAGGTCATCATAAAAGGCCAGCTCTTGAGGCACATAGCCCAACAGGCGGCGGGCCGCTTTCCCGGCCACGGCCAAATCAACGCCGTTGATGGCGATGCGCCCCTGGTAGCGGAGCAGGCCGAGCATACACTTGAGCACAGTCGTCTTGCCCGCCCCATTCGGCCCCCAAAGGGCCAGCGCCTGGTGGGGCGCAACAGTAAAGCTCAAGTCCTCGACGGCCACAAAGGAGCCAAAGCGTTTGGTCAAAAGGTCAACGGTAATCATCGCAGGATTCTCCGGGGCTTCAGCCCACCCCATACGCCACTCAGCGCCGCGGCCAACCCGCCCGCGGCCAACAACGCGGCGGTCATTGCCATGCGCCGGCCATTCGCCGCCGTTGCCACCCACGCCGACGCGGGCAGGCTCGCCTGGCCGATGTTAGGCGACGGTGGGGCCATCAAAGGGTGGGGATCGGTGAGCTTGGGACGCGGCTGGAAGATAGGGAAGGCGCGAGCGGCCAGGTCCAGCGTTTGCACCGCCGGGCTAAGCTGGAAGAGGCGTAGCTCCGGGTAGCGTCCCAACAGCGACTCATAAAGGCTGACCGCGGCATAGGGCAGGTCGCCCACCCGGTTGCCGTCGGCGTCAAAGCCGCTGTAGTCGCTCCAGTAGTTGCCCACGCCCGCCTCGGCCCACTGGTTGTTCATCAGGTCGCCGTTGCCGGATACCGCCGCCTGCTCGCCGTTGTCGGCAAAGGTATTGGCGGTAAAGATATTGCGCCGCACCAAAGGCAACATGGTCACGCCGATCTCGTTGTAGGCGAAGAGGTTACGGACAAAGCGGACCGTGGCGTTTGGCTCGCGCGGCGAGTTGTCTACATAGACGCCGACCCGGTTGGCGAGGACGATGTTGTCTTCGACCACAATGTCGTCGGCGTCCTTGAGGCCAATGCCGTACCCGCTTGGCCCGTGGTTCTCTTCGATCCAGTTCCGGCGCAGCGCCAGGTTGCGCCCATACATGGTGTAGATGCCGACCGAGTTGCCGACCAGCGTATTCTGCTCGACAATCTGGTTATCGCTGAACATGAAGTGCAGCCCGTAGCGCCCATCCTCCACAAGGTTCTGGCGAATGAGGCCGTTGGGCGAGAACCAGATCACCACATCCCGGCTGCCCACTACATGATTGTTCTCGACCACCGGGCCGTCGCTGTACCAGACCCGGATGCCGTCGCCGCGACGGGCGACATCCAGTTTCTTGGAGAACACTGTGTTGCCGCGAATGACGCTATTGGGCGCATTTTTCAGATAGATGCCGAAGAGCGTATCCTCCAGCCGGTTGTCTTCGACCGTCAGCCGGGGGGCCAGCCCGACAATGCCGGCGTGTTCCCGGTCGAGCGAATCGCCGCTGTTGCGAATCACAAAGCCGCGCAGGGTGACATCGGGGGCGGTGACGATGACGACATCGCCGCGGCCATCTCCCTGAATCACCGCGCCCGGCTCGCCCGCCAGCGTCACCGGTTGAGCAATGGTCAGCGGGCCGGAATAGACGCCGGGCGGCACAAGGATGGTTGCGCCCGGTTCGGCTTGGGCCAGGGCCGCGGCCAGGTCGAACTCCTGGGCCTGGACAGGCCGGAGCCAACCCGCGGCGGCCAACGCCGCTAAAAATGCCACCAGCCGGATGATGGTTCTGGTACGCTGGTTCGGGCGAGTCATGGCGCGTCCCCTTTCACGGTGCGCTTACTGCTGTGTCGCGTCTACCAGGGGCTTGTAAGCGCGACGGTGGAACCAAAGGCCCACCGCGATCAGGAGCGAAGCCGCGGTCGCCACCCACAGCCCCACATCGGGCACAGCCCACGTGGAGAACTGGGCAATGACGCCCTCACCCAACACGGGTGGGATGAAGGGATCAATGCTGCTGGAAAGGGGCGCCTTGGGGTCCAGGTTCTGGCCGAAGTTCGCCAGCCAGAATTGCAGGTCGAGCAGGAAGATGGCAGGCAGCAGCAGGGCCGGCAGCGCCAGCAACGCGGCCCAACGGCTATGCACGAAGATGGCGGCCAGGATGAGCAGCGCCAAGCCGATGATGCCATAGACGGAAATAGATTTTTCAAAAGCGGCGGCCTCATTCAGCGGGCGCATCCCGATATAGTGGTTCAGCCCGTCAATTTCCCGCACATCTCCCTCAATGCGGTTGACATAGGCCTGCACGGTCAGCCCCTTTGGGTACTGCGGCGCATGAAGGGTCAGCCGCCAGTAGGGCAGGAAGATCGAGCTGACCAGCAGAACCGCCGCGGCGATAAAGAGCAGGGTTGGGATGAGGTAGCGGGTGCGGTGTGCGCGCAGCTCCGTCTCAGGTACCCGTGGACCGATAATTCGTTCGAGGTTTTCCGCCATCATGGTTTACGTTCCCTTCTTTTGATCCTGGATGGACTCGGTGCGCTGAGTCCATCCAGGACCGCCTTACAATCCTTTTATACCCTTGCCGCCGGATGAGCCTTCAGCGGATGGGCCTTACGGCTCAACCAGCATGTAGCCCATCATCTCCAGATGGAGGGCCGAGCAGAACTCGGTGCAGTAGTAGGCATAGGTGCCGTCACGGTCGGCGACGAACTCGAAAGTGACCGTCTCGCCCGGCTCAATGCTCAGGCTGATGTTATAGCCGCCGAGCTGGAAGCCGTGGACCGCGTCCTGGGCCTGTTCGATATTGGTGATGTGCCAGGTCACGTGGTCGCCCTTCTTGAGCCGGACATGCTCCGGCGTCAGGTGCGAGCGGACGGCGGTCATGAAGATTTCCACGTGGTTGCCGTCGCGCACGATCTTCTCCTCGCCGGGCATGGTGGCATAGGGCGAGGGCGCTTGCGCCACCGGGTCCCAACCGACTTCGGGATAGGCGTTCCACGCCTGAATCTTGTCGGCCTTGATCATCTGGGCGTAGTGCGGCTCGCCGATGCCCATCGGCATGTCGTAGAGCACCTGGGGCGTCTCGCCGCTGATGTCAATCAACTGCTCGTTCTGGGGCAGCAGCGGGCCGACCGGCGCAAAGCGATCCACGGCCCACTTGTTGAGCGCCACCAGGTATTTGCCGTCGGGGCTGACGGTATCGCCCTCGGCAGCGGACAGATGGCCGATGTTGTACTGGACCGGCGTCTTGTCCACCAGCACCCAGTCTTCCGGGTTCTCGCCGCCCACCTTCCAGCGGGCCACGGCGCTGTCCAGGAAGAGGCTGGTATAGGCATAGCCCTTGTCGTCGAACTGGGTGTGCAGCGGCCCCAGCCCTAGCTCGACCTGGACATGCTTGACCGCATCGAAGTTCAGCACCGGGATGCCGAAGGGGTCCAACTCCCAGTTTTGGTCGGCGATGGCCTGCTCAATCTTGTCAATGTCGTAGACGGTCACCTGGGGGTCCAGCTTGCCCGCCACCACCATATACTGGCCGTCCGGCGTCACATCCACGCCGTGGGGGCTTTTCGGCTCAGGGGCCAGGTAGAGCACGCCCTCCTCCACGGCGGTGGACATGCGGATGACGGGCATCCCGTTGATCATCTCGGTCTTGCCCGCCTTATAGACTTCCTCGGCCTTCTTCCAGTTGAAGATGTGCAGGTAGTCCATATCCCGCTGGCTGACGCCGGCCTCGAAGGGCGGGTTGCCCGACTCGATGCCGCCGGTCGCCATCTCGGTGTTGAAGGAGTTGCAGAAGGCCCAGCCGTCGGAGGCGAGCTTGCCCGAATCGCAGAGGTCTTGCCAGTAGGGCGGCACCTCCATGCTGAAGGATTGTTCAGGGTCAATGCGGCCTGTCTCGCGGTCAAACTTCCAGAAGGTAATCACGCCCCGGTACTTCTCGACATACTCTTCGATGGGCGCATAGTCCCAGCCCAACGGCGTGGCGTACTGGGTCCCCTGTACGATGTACTCGGTGTTGGGGGTGACAAAGGTCGAGCCGTGGTTGGAAATGATATTGGGGTCCTTGACGATCTGCTTGGTCTCGAAGTCGCGCAGGTCAATGACGGCGACGCGGGCGCTGGTCTTGTCGTTGATGAAGAGGTACTGGCCGTCGTAGTCGCCCTCGGTCTCGCTCAAGGCGGGGTGGTGGGTGTCGCCCATGCGAATCTTGGCGCCGTCCACGTTACCGGCGTCGAGAATTTCCTCGGTCTCCTTAGAGCCGTAGCCGTAGCCTTGCCAGGCTTCGGGGGTGAAGACCGCGATATTTTTGAGGATGCGCATGGAGGGCACGCCGATGACGATGACGTTGCCCGAATGGCCGCCGGAGGCAAAAAGATAATATTCATCCCATTTGCCGCTGGGCATGTAGGTCTTGAGCGCGGCGTTGATGTCGTTTGGGGTCAAGCCGCGTTCTGCGGCGATCTGCATGGCATCGGCGGGCAGACCGCTTTCCGCGCTGACGGGTTGGGGGGTCGGCTCCTGCTTTCGGCGGCCACAGGCGGCGAAGGAGCCTGCCACCAGCACCAGCAGGAGGAGTATGGCAATCGGTCGCTTCATAGGTGGTCTCCCTGAGTAGTTACTCGGTGTTGTAGTTACTCTGTGTAACGTAGTCGCTAAAAGGTGGTCGGTAAAAGATGGTTGGATGAACGAATTCACCTTAGTGATTCTGCGCCCACGGTTAGGGTACGGATGGTTCAGCGCCGGCGCGTCCGGCTGGCGCCCGGCGCCAAGACAATGAGAAACGGGAGGGAAATCGCGTTCTCCGGGCAGGCGTCTTCACAGGCCGTGCAGTAGGTGCAGCGGTCGGGGAAGAGCAGGACTGCCTTGCCGTCCACTTGGGCCAGGGCGTCTGCCGGGCAGAGGTCCACACAGATGTGACAGCCTGTGCAGCGTTCCGGATCAATTTGAGGTAAGGCATCCTGAGGTAAGGCATCGCCGCTCGCCATTCACGCCATCCATTTCTCTAGCCAATCACGCTCGGACTCTAGCGTACCGGTCTGTGGCGTTGCGCGCTGCGACTAAAGTCTCATCGGGGAAAGGTTCATCGGGGCTTGGGAGCATGGGGATTGATGGGCATCAGGGGCCAATGAAAAAGGCCCTGACCAGTTGCCGCCGGTCAGGGCCGAATGGGTGCAGGGGGAGCGCAGGCTACCGTTGGACGCCGGGCAGGTAGGTCAGGCGCATAGCCGGTTGGGCAGGCTCGCCGCCGGATGGCGCTTTTGTCTCGGTTGCATCAGTTGTCTCATCTGTGAGCGTTGGGCTGTCCGTTGGCGCTGGGTTGTCAGGGGCGGGCTGGCTATCTGCTAGTGTCTGTCCGTCCATCGGCGTGTGATTATCTACCGGTGTTTGGCTGTCTATCGGCGCTTGGCTATTTTCCGGATTCGACGGGCTTTGGCCACGGTTGGCGGGCGCGGTCACAGTCACCGTGATCCGGTGGAGAGCGCCACAACGGTCGGTTACATCATAGGTCAAGGTGTAGATGCGGCCAGGGCCGCCGCCGGCCCGCTCGGCCCGCAGCCGGACCGTCGTATCGTCCACGATCACAATGTCTCCCGTGGTGTTGCCATCGCCTGGCCCGTTGTCCGCCTCGCTGGAGGCGACGGAGAGCAGCGTGGCCGAGGCGACCGCAGCGTTGAAGGTGATTTTCACGTCCACCAATATATGGTTGGGCGGCCAGAGCGTGGCGGGCGTCGCCAGGCCCTGGAGAGGCGCGCCGCCGTCTGCCGGACAGTCTGCGCTGGTGCTGAAGCGCCAGGGGGCGACGGCGGCAGGCAGATGGTCGTCCTCGCCGCGGATGCGCGGGCCGGTCAGGTTGACGGCGCACTGCTCGCCGGGCGGCAGGCGCTCACCGGCCACCAGGGTAAAGGTGAAGGTCGTCTGGTCGGCGCTGCTGACGGCCAGCCGTTCCGTAATATCGCCGCTCTCAGAGCAGACCACCGAGTACCAGCCTTCGCTGACGATGACCCGCTCCGTAAAGGTGAGGCTTAGCGAGGCATTTGTGGGCACATCCACGGCGCCATTGGCGGGCGAGAGCGAGACGATAGCGGGAGCTGTCAACCCGCAACCGCTGTGGACGCCGATACCGTCAAAGGTATCTTGGGCAAACCCGTCCCACTCCGTGCTTGGGTCAAAGGCATCGAGGGCATTGGCGTCGCCGGCGCAGACGCCGGCCTTGCGGCGCAGGGTGTTGTCTGCCGTGGAGGTCAAGCCGCTGCCCCACTCTGTGCCGGGGTCGAAGCCGATCTGCCCAATGGCGTCAATGATAGTCTCCCCTTTGACCAGGACAACCGCATCGTCGCCGTTGTACCATCCTGAGCCGTTCGTCTGGTTCTCCAGGGCGCGCAGGTCGGGCGCGGCGTGGCTATGCACCACCACGTAGACATCGCCGGCAGCCATGACGCCGGTCAGGTTGATGGTCAGACCCGGCGTTGTGCTGCCGTTGAAGTAGAAGCGGAGCTTGTATTGGCCTGTCGCCAAATGGATGGTAGCGCCGGTGCCGTTGAAAATCTCGATGGCCTTGTTGTCGGATGCGCCCTCAACATATTCAGAAATGAACAGATCGGTGATGGGCGGCTGGGCGCGGGCCGCGGGCGATAGCCCCAGCAGCGCCCACAGAACGGTCAGGCATAGAGCGATTTGTAGGCTGTACCCGGCAAGGCGAGACATCTGCATCATGAGCCACCCCCCCGCTGAACCACTCCTCTTAGCCGCATCGCCATAGACAGATGCTGAA
>DATLZJ010000304.1:0-3384 GCA_035574055.1 Caldilineaceae bacterium | reverse complement strand
ACAGTCTGTCGAGCGAGCAGATTGCCGCTGTCGTCTCTTACATCCGCAATGCCTGGGGAAATGCAGTTTCGGCGGTCACGCCTGCGCAGGTATCCCAAGTCGCCGAAACGTTAAGCGCCGAGGGCGAGATCGTGGAGCGATGAGGGATGACCTGGGATGTGGAGCGATGGTGGCGAAGGCGGTGAAGAGATGATGAGCGACAGCCGAGCAATGGACACGAAAGCCTAAGCGTGTACGAGCGACAGGAAGCTTTTACAGCAGAAGAGCACATGGCGCGGCGCGATGAAAATGTGCATAGCCGGTGGTCGGCCATTGCCCCACCGGCTATGTGGTGGCGGCTTGTCATTGCCGGCGCGGCTGCCCTGGTGCTGGGCCTGGGTTTGCTCCGCGCAGTGCAGGTCTTTGCCCGGCCCCTAGGTCTGCTCATCCTGGGCGTCACCCTCGCTGCCGCCCTTGCGCCGCCGGTGCGCTGGCTCGACCGATGGCTGCCACGGGCGCTGGCCGTGATTCTCGTCTATTTGGCGCTGGTGCTCCTGTTCGTTGCCATCGGCTGGCTCATCCTGCCAAGCCTGGCGGCGCAGGCGCAAACCTTTCAGGAGACGCTGCCGCAACAGATCGTACAAACACAGCAGTGGCTCAACGAGCGTCTGCCGGTGTCGTTGAGCCAGGTGGTCGAGCCGCTCATCGCCCGTCTGGATGCTACGGGCGGCCAACTCTGATCCTTGCCCATCACCGTGGTGACGAGTGTAGTGGATGCCGTCTTTGAGTTGATCTCGGTGGTGTTCATCTCCATCTATGCGCTCATGGCCGCGCCGCAGATTCTGGACTTTCTGCTCTCGCTCTTTCCCAAGCGGCGGCGCCCGCGCATCGCCGGGTTCTTTGGCGACCTGGTCATGGCTGTGGGTGGCTATGTACGCGGTGTTGCGCTCTCTAGCGTGATCATCGGTATGATTACCTATCTCGGCTTAATGGTGATCGGCGTCGAATATGCCGCTGTTCTGGCGGTCTTGGCCGGCTTCCTGGAGATCATCCCCATTTTTGGGCCTATTATCGCTACCGTGATTGTTGTCGGCGTCGCGCTGCTCCAGTCATTGAACCTTGCCCTCTACGCATTGATCTTTATGGTGATCTTACAGCAGGTTGAGGGCAATATTGTGACGCCCAACGTCATGAGCAAACAAACCGAAGTCAACCAGTTGGCGGTCCTGATCGCCATCACCGCCGGTGGGTTAGTCGGGGGACTCTTTGGGCTCCTGGTCGCCGTTCCGCTCGCAGCGGCATTGAATGTCCTGAGCCAGGAGGTAGTCGCCCCTATGATCCGCCGGTGGACAGGCGCAGCGCCCCAACAACCGATCCCGGCGACGGTTCACGCGACCACAAACGCAGCGAACAGACCGGCTGAGACTGATAGACCAACGGATGAACTATCCACCGATCAGGAGGAACATGTATGAGCACGGGGAGCGCGCCTATAGCGCAGCCACTCAGCGCACATGTCGTTATTGTCGGTTCGGGCGTCGCCGGTATGCTGGTTGCGTACCGGCTGGCCCAGGCGGGCGTGCAGGTGCTAGTCTTGGAGGCCGGCCCACCGGTCAACCGGGCTGAGGCGGTAGAGACCTATCGCAACGCCGTCGCCAAGACGCCCGAATCGCCCTATCCCAATACCTTCTATGCCCCGCGTCCGACCGTTCTGGATTTGCAGGGCTACTATGTGCAGGAAGGGCCGAGCCTCTTCAAGAGCACCTATGAGCGGCGTGTGGGCGGCACTACGTGGCACTGGTTGGGAACATCGCTGCGCCACCTCCCCAATGATTTCCAGATGCGAACCCTCTACGGCGTCGGCGAGGACTGGCCCATTACCTATGACCAACTGGAGCCGTGGTATACCGAAGCGGAACAAGAGTTGGGCGTCTCCGGCGACAGTAAGGAAGACCTGGGGTCGCCCCGCAGCGGGGGCTTTCCCATGCAGCCGCTTCCCCTGACTTATTTGGACAGGCAAGTGGCTGTGGCGGCCAATCAGTTGGGCTACTCGGTGAAGCTGACGCCACAGGCGCGCAACTCTGTCACTTATGATGGGCGCCCGCCCTGTTGTGGCAATGCCACCTGTGTGCCCATCTGCCCTATTGCCGCCAAGTATGACGCCTCGGTTCATGTTAAGAAGGCGGTCGCGTTGGGCGTACAGGTCGTGGACCAGGCCGTGGTCCATTTTGTGGAGGTCAACGCCGCAGGCTGGGTCACCGGCGTGCGTTTCAAGCGCCCTGACGGCAGCGAGCAGCGCGCTGTCGGCCATCTCTATGTGCTGGCGGCCCATGCCATCGAGACGCCTAAGATTCTGTTGATGTCGCGCACCGATGCGCTGCCCAATGGGGTCGCCAATCGCAGTGGGCAGGTCGGGCGCAACCTCATGGACCACCCGATCCAATTAAGCTGGGCGTTGGCCCGTGAGCCGCTTTACCCGTACCGGTCGCCGCTGGAGAACGCGGGCATCGAGGATTGGCGAGACGGCGACTTTCGCCGCCGGCACGCTGCCTTCCGCATGGCTATCGGCGAGGACGGCTGGAGCTTCCCCGGTACGCCGCCGACCACATTGGCGGCGAAGCTTATTGGTGAAGGCTTTCGAGGCCGGGAACTGGCCGAGCAGATCAACGCCCACGCCGCGCGGCAGTTTCGCTTCGCCAATTTGATCGAGCAGCTGCCTAACCCGGAAAATCGGGTAGAGCCGGCCTTTGACCAGCCGGACGCCATCGGCATCCCGCGCCCCCGCATCTACTACAGCCTGGATGAATATGTTCTTCAGGGTATGGCCGTTGCGCGCCAGGTGAGCGAGCAGGTCTTCCGCGCCATGGGGGCGTTGACCATTGAGCATGGCGAAGAGCATGAGGGCGCGGGCCATGTCATGGGCACCTACCGGATGGGCAACGATCCCAGAACCTCAGTGGTCAACGCCGAGCAGCGCAGCCACGACCATCCGAACCTCTTCTTGCTGGGGAGTGGGGTCTTTCCGACCGTAGGCACCGCCAATCCGACCCTGACGATTGCGGCTCTGGCGCTGTGGGCCGCCCAGATCATCCGCCATGACCTCGAACGGCTCCAGCGGCAAACCGGCGGCGCGGCCAACGCATGAGCTGTCCGGCAAGTCTTCGAAAGCGCGGGAAAGGAACGAGTATGCAGACCGGGCGAATGTGGCTTCTAGGCTTCCTGCTGCTGGCGGTGCTCCTGATGGCAACGGCCTGTACCCTGCAGGAGCCTGCCGAGCAAACAGGCGAGATCGAGCCGCCGCGCGTGGTCGGCGGAGACGCCGAGCGCGGCGCAGAGGCCATCCGCACCTATGGCTGTGATAGCTGTCACACGATTCCTGGCATCGCCACGGCCAATGCCCTGGTC
>DATLZJ010000303.1:0-3502 GCA_035574055.1 Caldilineaceae bacterium | reverse complement strand
CTGCCGCTGCGCTTCGGCGATCACGTGCAGGCACAAGGTGGTCTTGCCGGAGGCTTCGGGGCCGTAGATTTCGACGATGCGCCCTTTGGGCATTCCGCCCACCCCCAAGGCGATGTCCAGGCTCAGGCTGCCGGTGGGGATCGCTTCCACCGCCAGCCGGCTCGCCTCCCCCAGCTTCATCACCACCCCTTCGCCGTAGCGTTTATTGAGGCTCGCCAGAGTGGATTCCAGCGCCTTTTCGCGCCCTTCTGTGCTCATGTCCGGCTCCACCCCATCAGGAGCGATCCCCATTGGATCGTTCCTATTCCAATCGGCAACGTCCAGACCGCCAACGTATGCTCTCCAAGCCGGCAAACCAGAGGCGCCGGCACTTCCTGTGCAAATGTTCCAAGACTGCTATAGCGTTTGGCTAAGTTTACTGTAAAGCTAGTCAACACGCAAAAGTTCGCCAAATCTCCAAGAGCTTGCCCAGTTCCGGCGTCTAGTGCTTAGACGACCGGCATATAGACCTTGTCGCGCAGGGCCATGATGGTCAGGCGCAGCGCCTCGTCTCGCTCCAACTCCTTGGCGACCTGCTCAACGCCATAGCGCACGGTGCTATGGTCGCGGCCGCCCAACTGCTCGCCGATGGCGGGGAGCGACAGGTCGTTCTCCTCACGCAGCAGGTACATGGCGATCTGGCGCGCGTTGGCGATCTCTTTCGTGCGTTTGCGCCCGGTCAGGTCTTCGGGGCGTAGGCTGAAATGTTCGGCCACAATGCGGATCACGCCTGCCGGTGTACAGGGCGCGCGTTGCGGCGCCAGGTCCTCCAAGAGCGTCCGCGCAAATTGGACTGTGACCGGCATGTTGGTCAGCCGCGCCTGCATGAAGATGCGATTGAGCGCGCCCTCCAGCTCGCGGATGTTGCTGTCCACCCGTTCGGCCACCAGCATCAGGACATCCGGGGGAACCGTGACGCCCATCCGGTTGGCTTTGGACTGGAGGATGGCGACGCGTGTCTCGAAATCAGGTTGGGCGATGTCGGTCTGCAAGCCGCCTTCAAAGCGGCTGCGCAGCCGGTCGTCCAGCGTCGCCAGGGCCTTAGGCGGGCGGTCGCTGCTCAACACCACCTGGCGGCCAGCGGCATGGAGATGGTTGAAGGTGTGGAAGAACTCCTCTTGGGTGCTTTCCTTGCCGGCGATGAATTGGATGTCGTCAATCAGCAGCGCATCTACCTGGCGGTATTTGTTGCGGAAGTGCTCGGTGCTCTGGTTGCGGATGGCGCTGATCAGCTCATTGGTGAACTGCTCGGATGAGCAGTAGATCATCCGGTAACCGCGCTGGCGCAGGCTATTGCCGATGGCGTTGAGCAGGTGGGTCTTGCCCAAGCCCACGCCTCCGTAGACAAAGAGCGGGTTAAAGGTCTGGCCGGGCGCATCCACAATCGCCAACGCCGCGGCATGGGCCAGCCGGTTGTGGTTGCCCACCACAAAGGTTTCAAACGTATGGTGTGGGTTCAGTTGAGACGAATAGCGCTCGTCCTCGTGCTCCACCACCGTCTTCTCTTGACCCCCTGAATGAGCGCCCCATGGCGACCGCACGCCGGAAGCGCCGGCATTAGGCTCGGCCGGCGCTTGCGCCGCCAAGACATTGGCCGCCTGATAGAGCGGGGCGTCCTCGACCTGGCTCTTGTCCTGGACAGGCCGCGGGCGCACCCGGAATTGGATTTGCACCGACCGGCGCATGATGCTGCTCAACGTGCGCTTGATGCTGTGGCGCAGGCGATTCTCCAGCCAGTCGCGGGCATAGGCATTGGAGATGCCGATGATGAACTCGCCGTCCTCGTAGCCCATGACCACTGTATCGCGCACCCACGTATCGTAGGTCGCTGAGGGCATCTGAAGCGCCAGCTCGCTGAGCACCATCTGCCAGACCACATGTGGGTCGAAGTCGTTGGCCGCCTCAAGTCCCAAGCACCCATCCTCGCGCGCATAGCCTTCGGCCTGTGCAACAGGTTGGGGGCTGTTGTGAACAGAAGGCGGCGTGTGACGGGCGGCAACTCCCTGGGTCTTCTGCAAACCGCCGGCGCTGCTACCGCTATTGTCTACGCCCAAGGGCAGGTCGCGCAAATCGGCGTGCGCCGGATCACGCACGGCCGCTTGCGTCTCCAACTCAGGCTCCGCATATAGCTCGGCGGCCATGAAGTAGGCGCGGCGGTCTATCTCCCGGCGCGTGTCTGGTTGTGAGCCACGGCTGCCGTCCCGGCGATAGCCGTAGGTGGATTTTTGCTTCATCTCTGTCCCCTCCTCGATGAGGCGCCCTATGCAGGAGAAGCAACCGCCACTGCCCGGCGGCGCCGGCCCTCTCCCCCGCGCCCAAATCCACGCAAGCCTGAAATGCGCTCGGCATCGCGAGGCTACATGACACCGATCATGACCGCCTGGCGCGCCGTACACTTTTGGTGATCAGAGGCTCTCTACGTCCGGATCAGGAGCGAGGGTCATCCCGGCGCAGCATCCTGCCGGCCTGCCACGGGGAAAGCGCAGCGACACCCCATGAGGCGCCGGTATACGGCTTGGGCCGGCTCATAACCCAGGCCCAAGCCACAGGCGCCGGGCTACCGGAGAGGCAAAGAACCGTACCAACAGGTACGGCAAGTTTGATTGCCGGATGGTTGTCGCCGGTGGCGATGAGAGCCAACGCTGTCTTGAATGTAGACGGTAGTCTAGCAGAAATCGGCGCGGCTGACAATCCATTTGGCCCGCGCCCGGTGCGGATTATGGTCAAATCCGCCGTTTTGAACATGTGTGCTACGCGAGATATAGCGTACATTTGGGAAAGCCACCCGAAATACCTTGCGCGCCTCGCCAATGGCGGCAGAGAACTTTAAGGTGCAAGTCGCGGTTGCGCCGCAGCCGAAAACAGCCCACGAAACTTGTCCACACAGCCAACCGGCGCTTCTCCCCGACGAACGAGAGTTTTCCCCAAAGTTATCCCCAATTCTCCCCAAAGCGATTGGGCAGCGGCCTGATCAGTGTTACCATGGAGCCGGTTCCTGTCGGGCCAGTCATCCATTGGCCCGATCTGCCCCCAGTGGCGCTGCCGCTCCGGCGCTGCGCCAGGGGTTCTACGTCCGGCGAGGCGCGTGTGTATTCCAGCTACTTCAACCATGTCAGCCGGGTGGCCGAAGGTTGGTGGGACCGGCGAGACTTTCTCCACCGCTGGTGGCGGCTCTATGCCGGCGACCGGCGCTGGACGCCGCCCCACTACGGCAGCCTCTACCGGGCGCTGGTCAGCGAGCGGGCGCCCCACGTCGCCCGCCAGCACCCTGCGCTCATCTATGTGGAGGCGCTCTATGGCCGCAGCCGTCGCAACGGCGAAGCCGGCAGCTCCTTCTCGACCGCGCTCATGGAGGAGCCGGTCGCCGCGACGGTGCTGCTGGCCGACCCACGGCGGCGAGACGACACGGCGACCCTGGGGCTGCTGGCGACCGCCAACGACGAGGAAAGCTTGGACCGGCTGC
>DATLZJ010000302.1:0-8413 GCA_035574055.1 Caldilineaceae bacterium | reverse complement strand
CCGCGTCGTGCGCGCTGTCACCGCCGACCAGGCCGAGCAGTGGATCGAGGAAGGGATCATCACCGGCGGCATGATCCCCAAGGTGCGAAGCGCCATCCATGCCGTCCAGGAGGGCGTCGCCCAGGCCGTGATCACCAACCTGGCCGGGGTGCAGGAGAGCGGCGGGACCGGCGTGATCGGCGCACGGTCGGTCGGGTAGACGCTGTAACGGGAACCGCCGCCGGATCACCAAGCGGATCAACGAGAAGTAGCCAAGAGACCAGAGGAGCAAAGGAGCGAGGAATGGACGCACAGGGAACCGGCACGACCACCATGAGCGCGCAGGAGATCATCAGCCTGGAGCAGGAGTATGTGCTGGGGGTCTACAGCCGCCCGCCCTTTGTCATTGAGCGGGGCGAAGGCAGCACGCTCTATGACACCGAAGGCAATGCCTATCTGGACCTGGTGTCGGGCATTGCCGTCAACGCGCTAGGCTACAACGATCCAGGCATTGCCCAAGCCATCCAGGAAGCCATCTCGACCGGCGTGCTCCACGCCAGCAACCTGTATCATACTGCGCCCCACGCTCGCCTGGCAAAGCTGCTCTGCGAAACCAGCTTTGCCGATAAGGTTCATTTCAGCCTGACCGGCGCCGACGCCAACGAGGGCGCGTTCAAGTTTGCGCGGCGCTACGCCCGCGAGAAGGGCCATGAGGAGAAGTACCACATCCTTGCCTTTTCCAATGCCTTCCATGGGCGGCTCTTTGGTAGCCTGGCCGCAACGCCGCGGCCCAAGTACCAGGACCCCTTCAAGCCGCTCATGCCCGGCGTGCGCTTCGCCGAGTTCAACGATCTGGAGAGCGCCCGCGCCCAAATGGACGAGGGGGTCTGCGCCATCATTGTAGAGCCTGTGCAGGGGGAAGGCGGCATCCACCTGGCGACCCAGGAGTTCCTGCAAGGGCTGCGCGACCTGGCCGATGAGTACGACGCCCTGCTGATCTTCGATGAGGTGCAATGTGGCATGGGCCGCACCGGCCATCTGTGGGCCTACCAAGGCTATGGCGTCGAGCCGGACATCCTGACCTCGGCCAAGCCCCTGGCCGGTGGGCTGCCCATCGGCGCAATCCTCATGCGCCAAAAGGTCGCGGACGCGATGCACAAGGGCGACCATGCCAGCACCTTTGCCGGCGGCCCCGTCACTACCCATGTCGCCCACTATGTGGTCAGCCGCGTCTCCAACCCCGCCTTTCTGGCGGATGTGCGGGCAAAAGGCAAGCTGCTCAAGGACCTGCTGGAGGAGATCAACAGCCCCCATGTCGTCGAGGTGCGCGGCAAGGGGCTAATGGTCGGTGTGGAGCTGGATATTGACACTACCCCCCTCATTGCCGAGGGCTATAAGCAGGGGCTGATCCTGGTCAACGCCGGGCCAAATGTCCTGCGCTTTGTGCCGCCGCTGATCATCACCGAGGAGGAGATCCAGCAGGTGGTCCGCAAGGTGGACGGGCTGCTGAAGCAGGTCTAACAACGGACGGGGCTGACGAAGTAGATGGAGCGCCGGAAACAGACGGCGATGCCCCATCGTTTCATCAGAGGAACAGATTCCGGGAACACTTTCGACTCCAAATCTACGGGGAGAGCCGGCTCTCCCCGCCCAAGGGGCCGGCGCCCTGCGGGAGACGCAGCCGGGGAGGCACTTAGGAACAGAGGCAGAGGAACCTAGATAACGATGCCCATCACCATCCGTCCTGCCACCGAGCAGGATATCCCCGCCATCGTCGAGATGGTGAACCGGTTTGCGGCGCAAAACTTGATGCTGCCGCGCAGCGAGGCCAGTGTGAGACAAACGCTGGCCGACTGGCTGGTGGCCGACGATCGAGGGAAGATTGCCGGCTGCGGATCGTTGGTCCCGTTGACCGAAACCCTGGTCGAGATTCGCTCCCTGGCGATCCATGAAGATTACCAGGGCCAGGGGATCGGGGGCCAATTGGTGCTGGCGCTGGTGGAGATGGCGCGCGCACAAGAGTATGAGCAGGTCTGTGCCCTAACCTTGCGGGAGCGCTTCTTCACCCGGCTCGGCTTTGAGGTGGTGGACCGCTGGAGCATCAGCCCCAAGGTATGGCAGGCGTGCATCTACTGCCCCAAGTTCCACCGCTGTGATGAGATCGCAGTGCTGATGAACCTGGTCGAAAAGCCGGCCAAGAGCCAGGAGGGCGCCGTTCCGGCCTGGAACGGACTGTTACGCTGGGACGCCTGGCAGCCGCTCAAGCTGGCCTACCAGCAACGGCCCGCGCCCCAAGAACAACTGGAGCCATAGCCATTCTTCGGTCATCCGTCATCCGGCCCTGAGTACGAGACCGGGCCGGATGGACGCTGCCGCTATGAAAGGAGTTGATGTGACTGCTACGCTGGTTCTGGCCGACGGCACGGTCTTTCATGGACAAGCCTTCGGCGCCGCCACAACGGTGGTGGGCGAAGTCGTCTTCAATACCAGCCTAACCGGCTACCAAGAGGTCATCACGGACCCTTCCTACCGGGGACAGATGGTCTGCATGACCCTGCCCCATGTGGGGAATACGGGGGTCAACGCCGAAGATGTCGAGAGCGACCAGCCCCAGATCACGGCTTTTATTGTGCGCGAGGTCAGCCCGGTGGTCTCCAACTGGCGAGCGAATGAGACGCTGCCCGATTACCTGGCGCGCCACGGCATCCCCGGCATCAGCGAGATAGATACCCGCGCCTTGACCCGCCGCCTGCGCGACAAGGGAGTGCTCCATGCCGCCCTCTGCACCGACGGCAGCCGCACGGTCGAGGAGTTGTTGGCGCTGGCCCAGAGTTGGGAGGGGCTGGATGGGCGCGACCTGGTGCGAGAGGTGACTTGCCAGGAGCCGTATAACTGGGTGGATGGGACACGGGTCGAGTGGACGCCGGTGCCGGCAGGCGCCTTGCCGGATGAACAGGCCGCCGGCCAACCCGCGCCCCATGCTCCCTTACCCCATGCCCCCTTAGTCGTCGCCTATGACTTTGGCATCAAGCATAATATCCTGCGCCGGCTCACCAGCCACGGGCTGCGCGTGACCGTGGTGCCGGCCCATACCCCGGCGCAAGAGGTACTGGCTCTGCGGCCTGACGGTATCTTCCTCAGCAATGGGCCGGGCGACCCGGCCGGCGTGCCCTATGCCGCCGAGGCGGTCAACCAACTTTTGACCACCGGCATCCCCACGTTCGGCATCTGTCTGGGCCACCAGATTATCGGGTTGGCGTTAGGCGGCGAGACTTATAAGCTCAAGTTCGGCCACCACGGCAGCAACCAGCCGGTGAGCGACAGCAGCGTCACCAATGTGCAAATTACGGCCCAAAACCATAACTACGCCGTGCGCGCGGAGGGGCTGCCGCCCAACGTGGAGATCACCCACCGCAACCTCAACGATGGGACGGTAGAAGGCTTGCGCCTGACCGACCGGCCAGTCTTCTGCGTCCAGTACCACCCGGAGGCCAGCCCCGGCCCCCATGACGCAGACCTTCTCTTCGCTCGCTTCGCCCGTCTGGTGAAGGAGCATGCTCTAGAAAAACTAGCCTAGAATAAATGCTGAGCCTTCGGCTCCAAAGTCGAAGGCTCAGGAAAATTTCCAAGTGAGATGGGCCGCAATTGCCTCTTCTACAGCGGCAGGCAATTCAACCGGCACAAAGCGGGTTGCCTCATCCAGGTAATCTTGCCGCCAACGCCCCCGCCCGTCCATGCGCTGCAGTTCCGCCAACTTGCGGATACCCCGCCCTTTGGCAATTGGCTCAATGTCGGTAATGGGCCAATCAGCTCAACCGAAATTCTTTATCAAATCGCGGAACATCTCGAACCCTGATGGTGTCATCCATAATTCATATATCATATGAAATCATATGAAGACAGTTGACTGCTTCCTCATTGGGTTGGGCAACGTCAACCGCAGCTTTTTGCGTATCCTAGAGATGAAACGTGAACGGCTGGCAAGCCAGTATGGGCTGGCCTTTCGCGTGACGGCGGTCGCAGACAGCAGCGGGGTGGCAGTCAACCCTGACGGGTTTGACCCGGCGGCCATTCGCCAGGCCAAAGAAGCCGGGAGGCCGGCGCGCGCGCTGGCAGGCCATCTGTCCGGCGTCTCACCGGCGACGTTGCTGGAGACGCTGGCGTGTGACCTGGTGCTGGAAGGGTCGCCGGTCAATTTGGTGAATGGCGAGCCAGGGCTTGGCGTCACGCGGGCAGCATTGCGCCGGGGCATGGCGGTGGTTCTCGCCAACAAGGGACCGCTGGCCCTAGCCTTCGGCGAGCTACACCGCCTGGCGGCTGCGCACGGCGCAAAACTGGCCTACAGCGCCACCGTCTGCGGCGCGCTGCCGGTCATCAACCTGGGCCGCCGTGACCTCATCGCCGCCGATATCCTGCACCTGCGCGGCATCTTCAACAGCACCAGCAACTTCATCCTCAGCGAGATGGCTGCCGGTCGCGCCTACGCCGATGCATTGGCCGAGGCCCAGCACCGGGGCATCGCCGAGGCCGACCCTACCCTGGATGTCGAAGGCTGGGACACGGCCAACAAACTGGTGATCATCGCCAACAGCTTCCTGGGCGTCGAGATCACCCTGGCCGATGTGCAGGTCGAGGGCATCACCGGCATCACACCGGCCCAACTCCAAGAGGCGGCGGCCCAGGGCCAAGTGATCAGGCTCGTCGCCAGCGCCACGCCCCAAGCCGAGGGCGGCTATCGTTTCCGCGTCGCGCCGGCGGCGCTGCCGGGCGATGACTTCCTGGCCCGCTGCCAGGGTTGGGAGATGGGCATCGAAATCCACAGCGACCTCTATGGGCGCATGTTCCACAAGATTCGGGAACGGGACCCCTTGCCCACCGCCGCGGCCATGCTGCGCGATGCCGTGAACCTCCTGAGCTGACTGAGACGAGGGGTTTTCCGCCGGTTGAAAGCCCAGCCGAAATCTGGTATAAGACTGGTACAACACAGATATACGCGTCATAACAGCCCAACCGTGACTTGGCAGGTTCCCCGCGCCTACCCTGTTCCTGCCAGTGTGGGCCGTTGGCGTTGAAGACCCGAAGATGATTTTTCCCAACCGAACCCTGCGGCCCCTGGCGCTGTTGGTCGGTCTGGTCTTGCTCTCCGCTTGCATCGAACGCCCGCTGGCCCGGCCCTTTGCCACCGGGCTGAATCAACCGCGCGGGATGGCCTTTGATAGCGCCGGTAATCTCTTTGTAGCCGAGACCGGCGGGCGCGCCGCGTCCGCAGCAGGCGAGACGCCGGCGGACACCAACCATAGCGGGCGAGTCGTCCGCTTCTCGCCGGCGGGTCAGGCAACCCCGATCCTGGAGGGGCTGCCCTACACCTACTATGGGGAGATCGGCGATAGTGGCGCCGCCGATGTCGCGCTGTTGGCCGGTGTGCCCTATGTGCTCACCGGTGAGGGGTATGACGACCGGCTCGCGCGTGCGGTGCTGCGCCCACTGCCGGACAGGTCGCCCCAGGTCGTTGTCAGTCTGCTCCATTTCGCCATCGGTCTCTCGACGGTTCAGGAACAGCAGATCGGCACGGTCATGTCCAATCCCTATGGGATGGTCGCGGCGCCGGACAATAGCGCCCTTTATGTCAGCGACGCAGCCTCCGGACGCATCCTGCACGTGACCCTGGACGGTGCGATCCGCGTCTTTGCCGAGCTACCCATGACGCCGCTGGCCGGCATGGCCTTTGGCCCCGATGGGCGGCTCTATGTGGCGATGTTCAGCCTGCGGCCCCATCTGCCAGGCAGCGGCGCGGTCTGGGCCGCCGACCCGTCGGGAGAGCCGCCATCGGGCAAGTTGGAGGTCGCGGTCCAGGGACTAACCATGCCGGTTGACGTAGGCTTTGCGGCGAGCGGCGCTATGTATGTGCTGGAGTTCGGGCAGGGCAGCCAGCCGGATCGGCTTTATCCTCCGCAGAGCGGGCGCCTATTGCGCATTGCAGAAGATGGTGCGCCGGCGGTCGTGCTCGACCGGCTCAACTATCCAACCGCGCTGGCCTTCTCGCCCGGCGGCGATCTGTACATCGCCGTTGGCGGCGCCTTCACAGCGCCGGGGGAGGGGGCAATCTTGCGGCTTGCCTGCCGCACACTTGAACCGCCGGACGCCTGCCCACCGGCGGCAGGGCCGTCCTGAGCCATACTTATGGGCTATCCGTATTTACACTCTTTACCAGGGCAATCGGCCATTGGCCTTGCTTTATCCACTTTCCAACCACGCACCAAGGAGTCTGTTCGATGGGGAACCGCCCGGATCCGTTTGAGCTGCGCAAGCTCTACAAGTATCTCCGTGTCGTAGATGTCGCCGACGCCATGGATGGGATGGGCTATTTCAACATCGGCCTGATGTGGCCGGAAGTCCGTCCCCTGTGGCTAGGGATGAAATTCTGGGGGCCGGCGCTGACCATCCGCTGTGTCCCCTCCAACCGGCCCATGTGGAAGCTGAACACTACCGAAGAGATTGTGGACTCGCACCGAATTTGGTTCCAGGAGGTAGGCCACACCGGCATCGGCGACCGCATCAAGCCCGGCCATGTGATCGTCACCGATACCGGCGGCTCCCCCGAAGTCGGCTACTGGGGGTCGAACAACAGCCTGGCGATGATTGCCGCCGGCGCGGTGGGCATTGTCACCGACGGCTACTGCCGCGATACCGCCGAGGTTGTGCTGCAAAAGACGCCGGTCTGCGCCCGGGCGCGCGGTCGCACCATCATTCCAGGGCGTATCATGGTCGTCGAGGTGGAGACGACCATCGCCTGCGGCGGCGCCCAGGTCCGTCCAGGCGATATGGTCGGCTGCGACGACGACGGCATCATCGTGGTGCCACAGGAGATCGCGCAGGAAGTCGCCATCCATGCCAGGGCCATCCTGCTGGCCGATATGCGCGGCCGGCGGCGCCTCTATGAACGGCTCAACATGCCCATGGACGAGACGGTAGATGTCGAGGCGGTAGAAGCCTATTATGCGTCGCTCTGACCTTCGCGCCACAGGCCGGCGACTACCTATAGATGGGAGTAGATGGGAGGTTAGATGGGAGGTAAACCAATGGAGTGAGAAGAGATACCGGAAGGGGGGTAAGGAACCCAGGACAACCCTGCTACTCCTTATGTAGTTTCCCCCATAATGTAGTTTCCCCATAGTGAACTGAATATAGCTGATGTGCAGCAGAGTCTTGTCTAGGCTTTACAACGAGCCAGGCTTCTCAACGAGCCAGACTTCCCAACGAGGAGGAAACCGATGAATGCAGAGATAAAGGTTTCTCGGCGACAGGTGCTGAAGGGATTGGCCGCGCTAGGGACGCTGCCCGTCGTGGCAGCCTGCGCGATGCCGGCCACCACAGGGACGACGGGCGCGCCGGCTGCACAGGTAACGACAATCGAGTTTATTACGCCGGGAGCCTTGGGCCTCGAGCGCACCATGTACGAGAACTTTGTGCTGAAATTCATGGACGAGTACCCGAACATCCGGGTCAATGTGACCTTTGAGGCGTGGGGCGACTACATGACCAAGCTGCCCACCCTCCTCGCCGGCGGGGTGATCCCCGACATGATCCACCAGCACATGAGCATCGTGCAGGACTACGCCTATCGTGGCGCGCTGTCGGACCTGGTCCCCTTCATGGAGCGCGACAACATTCGCCCGGAAGACTACATCCCGGCGCTCTTTGACGCCTTTAGCAATGACGGCAAGACCTATGGCATCCCCAAGGACAGCGCCGCCTGGGGCGTCTATTACAACAAAACCATGTTCGACGCTGCCGGGCTGCCCTACCCTACCCAGGACTGGAGCCTGGAGACCTTCCGCGAGCTGGCAACCCAGCTCACGCTGGATGAGGAAGACCGGCCCGCAACCGACCCCAACTTCAACCCCGAAGCCATCAAACAGTGGGGCTTTGCCTGGTGGACCAACCCGACGCCGACCGATTCGGAAAGCCCACGCGGTTTTGTGCGCGCCTTTGGCGGCGACTGGTATGACGAGAGCTATACCACCACCTTGCTCACCGACCAACCGGTCCTTGACCACCTGAGCATGTTCCAGCAGATGCGATGTGTGGATCACTCGGCCCCGACGCCGGCCCAAGCGCAAGGCCAGGGCGACCCCTTCCGGGCCGGCTTGGTCGCCATGGCCGTCAGCTTCCATATCATGACCTTCTTCTCCAAGCAGGAGAACGTCAAGTTTGACTATGACGTGACCTTCATCCCGCAAGGCCCCGGCGGCCAATATTCGGTCGTCGGCTGTAGCGGCTGGGCCGTGCCCGCCCAAGCCCAGCACAAAGAAGAAGGCTGGGAGCTGGTGAAATATCTGACCAGCCTGGAGACCCAGACCTATATCGGCCAGCAGAAGCGTTGGGGCGTCTCGCTCAAAGAGGCCGTCGCCACCATCGAACCGGATGATGGCTA
>DATLZJ010000301.1:0-3542 GCA_035574055.1 Caldilineaceae bacterium | reverse complement strand
GGCGGCGCTTTGTGGCATCGTCGGTCTCAAACCCTCCTATGGGCGGGTGAGCCGCTTTGGGCTGGTGGCCTACGGCAGCAGCCTGGACCAGATCGGTACGCTCACCCAAGAGGTGCGCGATGCGGCGCTGCTGCTCCAGGTGATCGCAGGCCATGACCCGCTGGACAGCACCAGCCTGCCCGCGCCTGTGCCCAACTACCTGGCGGAGCTAAACCGGGGCGTGGAGGGGCTGCGCATCGGCCTGCCCGCCGAATACTTTATTGAGGGAATGCAGCCGGAGGTCGAGGCGGCCGTGCGGGCCGCGGTGTTCCAACTGGAGCAGTTGGGCGCGGAAGTTATGCCCATTAGCCTGCCCAACACCGATAAGGCGCTGCCGGTCTATTACCTGGTCGCCACCGCCGAGGCCAGCGCCAACCTGGCCCGCTATGATGGCGTGCGCTATGGCTACAGCGCAGGCGACGATAATCTGCTGGAAAACTTCCGGCGCACGCGCGGGGAAGGCTTCGGCGCCGAGGTCAAGCGCCGGATCATGCTGGGCGCCTATGCCCTGAGCGCCGGTTATTACGATGCCTATTACCTCAAGGCCCAACAGGTGCGCACGCTGATCAAGCAGGACTTTGAGAATGCCTTTACCCAGGTGGATGTGATCGCCTGCCCGACGACCCCCACCACCGCCTTTCGCATCGGCGAGAAGACCGGCAACCCCATCGAGATGTACCTGAGCGACATCTTCACCATCAGCCTCAACCTGGCGGGCATGTGCGGCATCAGCGTGCCCTGTGGGTTCGACCAACAAGGGCTGCCCATCGGCTTGCAGCTCATCGGCCCGCATCTGGGCGAAGCGGCCATCCTGCGCGCGGCCTATGCCTATGAGCAAAGCACCGCATGGCGGCGGCGGCCAGCGTTGAGCTAATGGTGGTGTTGAAGCAATCATCAACTTTTTGGAGCTTTTTGCAGCGAGTGGACGTATGAACTCGAGAATCTCTGCCTTGGGCGTGGGTGGTTCTGCCATCGCTAGCCGCCGGCAATCCGGATGCACGCCGGCTTCCGGGTTGTGAGCGGCCCTCACCGGCGTTGCCAGCCGGTCGCACGGCTTCTGCAATACGCCGTGCAGCCCGGCCCCACCGGACGCTGATAACCACCCATTTCCACGCCTAAAGCGATGCCTAAAGCGATAAAACAGGCTCGTTGGCCAGGGAGGCCAACCATGACAACGAAGATGAGCACCCAGCTCTGGACCCCTACCGGGACAAGTACGACCACACCTGTCACCCATTCGCTCAATGGCGGGCGCAACCTGCGCGCCCATGAGAGCCGGCTCAGCCGCCGTGTCCAATCGGTGCCGCCCTCCGGAATCCGCCGCTACTTCGACATTGCCGCCACCATGGAGGATGTGATCAGCCTGGGCATCGGCGAGCCGGACTTTGTCACCCCGCCGCCGATCTTGCAAGCCGGCATCAACAGCTTGCAGGCAGGCCATACGGCCTATACCTCCAACGCCGGTATGATCGAGCTGCGCCGCGCCGTGGGCGCGAAGCTGGCCGAGCTGTATGGCGCGGCCAGCTATGACCCGGAAAAGGAGACCTTGATCACCGTCGGCGTAAGCGAGGCCATGTACCTGATCATGCAGGCCATTCTCGACCCCGGCGATGAGGTCATCGTCCCCCAGCCCTGTTTTGTGAGCTATACGGCCAGCGTCCTCTTGGCCGGTGGAACGGTGGTAGACATTCCCACCTACGCAGCCGATGCCTTCCAGGTGCGCCCCGCCGACATCGAGGCCGCCATCACCCCGCGCACCAAGGCGCTGCTTATCGGCTTCCCCAGCAACCCCACCGGCGCGGTCATGGATGAGGCCGGGCTGCTGGAACTGGCGCGCATCGCCGAGCGCCATGACCTGATCGTCATCTCCGACGAGATTTACGACCGGCTGGTCTATGGCGGTCACCGGCATGTGATGTTCGCTGCGTTGCCAGGGATGAAGGATCGCACCGTCCACCTGGGCGGCATGAGCAAGGACTATGCCATGACCGGCTGGCGCATCGGCTATGCGCTTGGACCGGCAGACCTGATCGGCGCCATGCGCAAGGTCCACCAATACTTGATCATGTCGGCTTCGACCACCGGCCAGGAGGCGGCGCTGGAGGCGCTGACCAATCCGGCGGTCGAAGACTATGTGCAGCAGATGGTGGCAAGCTATGACCAGCGACGCCGGCTGATCGTCAAGGGGTTAAATGAGATCGGGTTGGACTGTTTCGAGCCGAAGGGCGCGTTCTATGCCTTCCCCAGCGTCGCCAAAACGGGGATGGACGAGCATGAGTTCGCCGAGCGGCTACTGCGCGAAGAGCGGGTGGCGGTGATCCCCGGCAGCGCCTTTGGCCGTGGGGGCGAGGGCCATGTACGGTGCGCCTATGCGGCCAGCCAGGAAAATATTGAAAAGGCGCTGGAGCGGATGTACCGCTTTATGCGGCGGCACGGGTAGCAACGCGCCGGCAGCAGAAGCGGTGTAACCGCTCCAAGTGGTCTGCTCGATAGAGGTTGGCTGGCGGCTCGCCGAGGCAGAATGATACACCGGCCATCAGCCGCCAGCCCCCTTTGTTGAGTGTCAGCCAAATCGCTGGTAGAATGTCAGGTAAGGGCCGTCGGCGGGCGCGAACCTTATTCTCGACGCTCTCCTGACAGTCTATCAGTGGAGGCTTTATGTTTGTTCGGGTTTATCGTTCATGGACAGCGCCGGCTCTCTGGCTCCTTGCGTTGCTCTTCCTCGCCCTGGGTCCGCTTCTGTCTCCGGTTGCCCATGCCCAAGATAAGAGCCTGGTTTGGGAGCGGTTCGATGTCTCGATTGAGGTCAACGGCGACGGCTCTTTTGACGTAACCGAGCGACAGACCATCCGCTTTACCGAAGGCGTCTTTACCTCCGGCTACCGCGACCTGCCTATCCGCAACTTTGGCTACGCCGACAACTGGGCCATTACCGACGGCCGGGGCAATGTCTATCGCCAGACGAGCAGCGGCCTAGGCGAGCCGTATACCTTCAGCGTGGACCAGCGCGGCGGCAGCTACGCCATCAACTGGTACTTCCCGCCCACCTCCAATACCGCCGAGACCTACAGCCTCAGTTATACCGTCCACGACGGGCTACGCTTCTATGAAGAAGGCGACCAGCTTTGGTGGAAGGCGATCTTCGGCGACCGGAGCTTTCCGGTGCTGGATGGCGAGGTTCGGGTCGCGGTGCCTGCGGGCGCTACAGTCCAGGAGTGGGCTGCCTATATCAACGGCGTTGACGCGCGCGGGTCGGCAGTGGCCCAACTGGTCGGCAACCAGGCCGTCGTCTTTGCGCTGGAGGAGCGGCTCGATCCGGGCGAAGAGTTTGAGGTGCGGGTCGAGTTCACGCCCAATATTGTGGACGGCGCGCCCCAACCCTGGCAGGCCGCCGCCGATGCGGCAGAGGCCGAGCGCCAGGAAGCCCTGGCCTTCCGCCAGCGTTGGGGGCCGGCGGCGACGCTGGGCCTCTGTGCGCTGGGGCTATTGTTTACCTTTGGCGG
>DATLZJ010000300.1:0-3008 GCA_035574055.1 Caldilineaceae bacterium | reverse complement strand
CCACCAGGGCGAGGTCCGGCGTCTTGCCGCGCACCGGCATCAGCTCGCGCAGCCATTGATCGCGCACGATCTGGGCCGTGCCGCTGACCCGCAGCGTCTCCTGCTTTCCCGGCACCAAGAAGATCAGCGCCACCTTTGGGTTCTGCAGGATGTTGCCGAAGGTGTCGGCCCGCCGGTTGCCCGGCCTGTCGGGGATCGCCAAGGTCTTGTCGTCCAGCACCCGCACAAAGCCGGGTGGATCGCCCTTGGGCGACACATCCATATGGCCCCGTGCGTCCGCCGAGCCGATCAGTAGAAAGGGAGACTTGGCAATAAAGGCCCGGCAGTGTTCATCCAGGCTCGAGACCACCTTATCTATCACGCGCTGCGCGGGATAGCCCATGATCTCACGAAGCTGCTCCTCGCTGGTGACAACCTCCGAAAACGCGCGCTGCATAGTTTCCCTCCTCGATCCTTTCTCATCTTTTCCGGGCCTTTGCGTTCTTTGCAGTTAAAGATCTGCTCTGACATCGGCCGGCTCGACTAGGGCGCGGGCGACCCGCTGGATCACTCGTTCGGCCACGTCGGCCTTGCTCATGAGCGGCAGCGTCTCCGACCAGCCGTCCACGCCGATGAGCGTCACCCGGTTGGTATCTACGGCAAAGCCGGCGTCGGCGGCGCTCACATCGTTGGCGACGATAAAGGTCAGCCCCTTGCGCTCCAGCTTGGCCTGGGCATTCTCCAGCAGGTTATCGGTCTCGGCGGCAAAGCCGACGACGACCAGGGGATGGCCGGTCTGCCGGCGCTGTTGGGCGACGGCCAGCAGAATATCCGGGTTGGCGGCCAGCTCTAGCGTAGGGGGGCCGCTCTCCTTTTTGATCTTGCGCCCGGCGGCCTGGGCGGGGCGAAAGTCGGCCACCGCCGCGGCCATGACCAGCGCATCGGCCTGGGCGCTGGCTGCCAGCACAGCATCGGCCATCTCTTGCGCCGTCTCCACCAGGTATAGCTGCGCGCCCGCGGGCAGCGGCAGGCTCTCCACCGTCGAGATCAGCGTCACCTCGGCCCCGGCATCCAGCGCCGCTTGGGCGATGGCATAGCCCTGTTTGCCCGACGAGCGGTTGGTCAGATAGCGCACCGGGTCCACCGGCTCGCGGGTGCCGCCTGCCGTCACCACCACCTTTCGCCCGGCGAGCGGCCCGCCGCGGGTCAACCGGTAACGGATCCGGTCGAGGATCGTCGCCGGCTCGCTCATGCGCCCACGGCCGGTCAGCCCGGAGGCGAGATGGCCCTCCTCCGGTCCAACCACGGTCGCGCCGCGCGCCTGAAGCAACTCCAGATTGGCCTGGGTGGCGGGATGGGCGAACATGCCGCCGTCCATGGCGGGCGCGACCAGTAGCGGGCAGGTCGCGGCCAGCGCCGTCACGCCGAGGAGGTCATCGCTCAACCCGTGGGCCAGCTTTGCCAGGGTGTTGGCCGTGGCCGGGGCTACGGCCAACAGGTCGGCGTTGTGGGCCAGGCCCACATGGAGCACATGGGCGTCGCTGCCCCACAGATCATCGTCGGTATAGGCGCGGCGTCCCGTCACCGACTGGAAGGTCAGCGGTGTAATAAAGTGGAGCGCCGCGCGCGTCAGGATTGTGTCCACCTGCGCGCCCGCTTGGGCCAGCTTGGACGCCAGGTCAGCGGCCTTGTAGGCGGCAATGCTCCCGCTGACGCCCAGCACGATGCGCTTATCCTGCAACGGTCGAAGCGGCATAAAGCCCCCCTAGTCTCTGTTCATTGCATAGAGTAGCCGCAGCCCGTCGAGGGTGAGCCAGGGGGCGATGATGTCTATGACCGTTGTCTCGCCGGCAATCAGAGGGGCCAGGCCGCCAGTGCCGATGACGCGGGTCTCGGGCCCCAGCTCCGCCTTGAAGCGAGCCACCATCCCTTCCACCAGCCCCACATAGCCGAAGAGCAGCCCGGACTGCATGGAGTGGACCGTATTGCGCCCGATGACCGAGGGGGGACGGGCGATGTCCACCTTGGGCAGCTTGGCCGCCCGCTGGCTGAGCGCGTCGGCGGCGATGCCGATGCCGGGGGCGATGGCGCCGCCCAGATATTCGCCCGCGGGGGTGATGGCCTCGAAGGTGGTCGCGGTGCCGAAGTCCACAATACAGAGGGGGCCGCCGTAGCGGTGATAGGCCGCCACCGCATCCACGATCCGGTCGGCCCCAACCGCATCCGGGTTGTCATAGAGGATCTTCATACCGGTCTTGAGCCGGGCGCTGACGATCAGCGGCTCGCAATGCAAGTAGTTCTGGCAGACCTCACGCCAGCGCGAGGTCAGCACCGGCACGCCCGACGCCATGGCGACGCCGTGGATGGCGCTCAACGGGATGCCGGCGAAGTTGAGCAGCCCCACCAACTGCATGGCAAACTCGTCGGGCATCCGCTCGTGGTCGGTCGCCAGCCGCCAGTGGGGACCCAGCGTCTCGTCCTCATAGAGGCCGAGCATGATGTTGGTGTTGCCAATATCAATACAGAGCAGCATAGCCCTCCTTCGCCATGAATAGACTGTTGACTATCGTCAGTGTAGCGCCGAATGGCGTTGCCGCCAACCTGAAGGCATAAGCACATAGCTCTATGGTGAACCCGCGGTAGGCGCGTTGACAACTCCTTTCAACTAGGGTAGATTACTCATGTGTCTCGCGTGTGCTTGTATGGGCGCGCGGGCAAGGCTCCCTAAGCACCCAGCTAGACCTCGCCCTCTGTCGAAGAGCGCTGGCAGCCTACCATCGAATGACGCCATTCTATCATGGCATCTGCGCGTCGATCTGCGAACCCTTTTGCATCCCCGGTAAGCCCCCTGTCATGGCAGCGCGCCTTCGCTCTCTCCCTTGTATGCTTCAGTAGTTTTCAAGGATTGAATCAATTTCAAGAATTGGATCAATGAGGAGGAACCAGCTATGCAGGATCGGACTGCGCCCTTGGCGCATCGCAGAGTGACCCGCCATGAGATGCTCCGGCTTTCGGCCCTGGCTGCCGGC
>DATLZJ010000299.1:0-2748 GCA_035574055.1 Caldilineaceae bacterium | reverse complement strand
GTCATCGCCCAGGACCACATCCTGAATGGTTCCGTCTTGGTGCGCCAGCCGCAAAGTCGCCACCGCGCCGTCCACCGGCGCGCCGGTGTGGAACAGCGGGACGGTGACCGTCACCTGGCCCTGCGGGTCAGGCAGCGACATGGCCGCCTGGAGCGTCACCGGCCCGCCTACGGTCTGCACAAAGGCCAGCGCCGGCTGCGCCTCGCTGCCAGTATTGGTGAGCCGCAGCGTCCAGCTCCCCGGCCGCGCCGGGTCGGCGAGCAACATACGCCACCAGCCCTGTGTCTCTGCGCTGCCGGCAGTCACCTCCTGGACCAGTTGCCCATCCGGCGCGAGCAGCGTCGAAGCTACCGTTGGCGAGGTCACCAGCGTCACCGCGGCGGCCTCGGCCTGGGGCAGCACAAAGGACAACTCCACCGTCGCGCCTGCGCCCACCGTCTGGCTGAGGAACTGGCTCATCACCGGCTGTGGCGCGGGCATCGGGGCCGGATCTTCGGCAGGCGTAGCGGCTGCGGCCAGCGCGCCTTGCCCGCTCTTCCGGCCCACGGCCAGACTGTACAGCACAAAGTTCTTGAAGTCGTCCAGCGAGCCGGGCATCTCGCCGTGGCGTGAGTTCGAGTAGCCGACATTGCCATAGATGTAGCGAGCGCTATCCACCAGCACCACATCGTCGCTGGGCTGGGTCCAGGGGAACGCACAATCATAGCCGTGCTTGTCGCCGACCAGTACCGAGAACTGCGTCCCTTTGCCGTTGGTCACCTCCTGGTTAAAGGAGGCCATCGCCGGCGGGGTCAGCTCCAGCGGCGCGATCCAGTTGGGCAGGTTGTACCGCAAGGCCATGCTCAGTTGAAGGCGGGCGCAATCGGTGCCTTGGTTGGGCGTGCCCAACATGACCAAGTTCTTGACTACCGGCCTGCCGTCGGGCGTATCGTTGGGCATGAAACTGTGGATGTAGCGCCGGGCGATAACGCCGCCCGCGCCGTGAGCCACAATGTCTACATGCCAGGCATTTTCCGCCACGCGCGCGATCTGAACCTGCTCGTGCAACGTCTCGGCATTGGCGGTCATGGTGCTGCTCTGCTGCTGCCGCCACGGATAGGGGCTTTCGCCGGTCTTCAGGCCCAGGATGGGGCGCGCCACCCACCAATCGTGGGCGTCGTGCAGAAAGCCCGGGTAGCTGCGCCACACCGAGAAGTTGCTGTTTTCGCCATGCACCAGGATGACAGGCTTGGGCCGCACAAAGAGTGGGTAGATCACCCGGTCCAGCAAGTCCTGCTCGCTGCCTAGCTCCACCTTTACCTGAATATCCCAGTTCTGCCGGCCCGGTTGGCCTGGACCGCCATCCTCCCAAGCCCAGCCCTCCGTGTCCCAGATGCAGCGGACAGGGGTGAGCATCTTAGGCGGCAGCGGTGTGGACTCCGGGCAGTTGGGCAGCCGTTCAAAGCTCTCGAAGAAACGGACCGGCATATTTGTAAAGGATGTATTGGTCGGGTTATAGACATTGGCCGTGATCAGCACCCAGTTGCCGTCTACCGTGCCCGACTGGCCAAGTGGAATCCACTTCTCATCGGGCACGCGCGGGTGTTCGAGGACGATGGTGGCAATATAGGGCCGCTGTGGGTTTGGCTCAAGCGACCAAGCCAGCCCGGCTGCGCCCAGGTCGGGTCGCTGCTTCTGGCGCATGAGATTCACCGTATCACCCGCCGAGACGCCGGGAAAAAACTGGGTCTGCTTCTCGCCCGATGGGTTCAGGGGCGCCTTGATCGAGAGATTACCCCGCAAGGTCGGCGCCTTATTGGGCGCCTGCGCCTCGGCGAGCGCGACCGCCGACGGGTCCAACTGCTCCACCGGCTGGTCGTAGAGCCAGAAGATCGCCAGGTCTGCCATATGCTCCCTCGGCGCCTCGCCGGTCTCGGTCCATGTAGTGTTGAGATAGAGCCAGACCTCCAGGCTATAGGTGCAGGTCGCCGTGTCCATGTGCATCTGGCCCAGGAAGTGGACCGGCGCGCCTTCGCCCTGGATGACCTTCTCCTTTGTGCCAAAGGACGTTTGGCGGACGTAGCGAGAGTAGATGGTCCCGGAGCCGCCGGCTTCGATCAGGTTCCAGGTGGCCGAGTGCTCATCCCCCTGACGCTCCCCGAAGGTGAGCGCAATGCCGCCGGTCTGGGTAGATTCGCCGGTATGGAGGCCATCGGGCGCTTCGTACTGCTCGCTGATGACATACGAGATGTTAAAGGCGCCTTGCCATACGTCGTTTTGGACGGCGGCCAGACATTCGGGCGATGCGGCCTGGGCTGTTCCCGCCGGCGCGGCCAGAAGGCCGGCCAGTATGAGTAAAGCAGTAATAAGAAAGAAGCCAAGAAAACGACCGAGAAAACAACTGAGAAAACATTGGCGCGGCATGGTTCCTCCCGTATGTTTACCCCTGCTGCTCGTGCAATTCCAGATCGTATTTGGCAATAAGCGTCGCCAGCTTCTGGCGGTCGGCGGGGGGCCAGGTAGGTTCCGCCGCCGCCAGCGCGGCCAGCTCGACAAAATACCCCTCCAAGCCGGCGGGCGAGAGAAAGGCCAGGTAGATAGCCGGCGCGGCCGTGGGATTCCAGAAGCGGTGCAGGACGCCGGGCGCCACCACAATGAGGCTGCCCGGCCCGGCAACCACTGTCTCGTCACCCACCGTGAAGGCCAGCATCCCCTGCAAGATGTAGAAGGTCTCGGTCATCTGCCGGTGGCGGTGCAGCCCCGGCCCGG
>DATLZJ010000298.1:0-4188 GCA_035574055.1 Caldilineaceae bacterium | reverse complement strand
CATGGCGAGATCGCGGCCTGGTACCGGGACCTGCTGGACAACCGCATCGCCCCGCGCATTGCCGACTACATCGGCGAGCCGCCCAGCGCCGGCAACCTGTTCGTAGCCGGTCTCAGCGCAACCCATGCCAGCACTGTAGGTAACGTCACCAACTTCCTCTCCCGGATCGAAGGCGCATTCGAGATGGACGCGGTGCTGTTGCCCGTTGGCCCGGAGGGCCGCCAGGGCACCTGCTACTCCGGCAACCAGCACATGATCAACTCCAACACCGCCCACCCCGAAGAGGCATGGGAATTGCTCAAGCTCTACTCGTCGGGCGAGGCCGGCGTCATCATGGTGCTGGAAGGCAAGCTCCAGCCCAACGGCCACAAGTCGGCCTGGACCGATCCTAAGGTCAACGAGATCAACCGCATGTTCGGGATCACCGATGCGCTCCTGGAAGCCGGCATCGAGCCGTTCCCCATGCCCAAGAACACCCGCTTCACCGAGGCCAACAACGCCTTCCTCAACGAGATCGATCTGATCTGGGAGGGCCAGACCACCTGGGAAGAGCACGCCCCGGTCATCGAGGAGAAGGTGCAGGCGATTCTCGATCTGCCCCGCCCCGAGTAGTGGGCGCCTCAACCCGATGGATACAGAGGAGCCGCCCCTGTTCGGGCGGCTCTGTCATTTCCACCCGATTGATGACTGCTTACCGCCTATGCCACCCATGACCGACCTAGCCCACCATATCCAGACCACCCCGCTCTGCGATACCCATGAGCATCTGCACGACGAGCGCGAGTACCTAGAGACGGCGCCAGACCTGCTGCAAAGCCTCTTTGACAACTATGTGCTGGCCGACCTGATCGTGGCCGGAGCGTCCCAGGCCCAAGTGGACGCCCTGCTGGACAAGAACAATCCCGACTTCGGCGAACGGCTGCGCTCGATCCTGCCCGCCTGGCAAGCCGTAAAGCACACCGGCTACGGCGAGGCCGTCCGGCTCATCGCCCGCCTGGTCTACGGCATCGAGGAGATCACACCGGAGCGCGTCGAGGCGGCCCAAGCGACCCACGCCGCGCTTCTCCAACCCGGCCAGCGGCTGCGCCTGCTGCGCGAGGTTGCTAACCTGGACCATGTCCAGGTAGACGACTTTGTCTATCGGTGCCAGGTTGACCCATCCGGCCCTGACTTTTTCTTCTATGACATCTCGTGGGCCGACCTGGCCGGCGGCACACCTAAGCTGGACGCCTTGGCGAAGGAGACCGGCATCACGGTCGTGGACCTGGGCACGCTCCGGGCAGCGATGGGCGAGATTTTCAGCCGCAATGCCGCCGTCGCCATTGCCGTCAAATCGCAACATGCCTACACGCGCACCCTCCGCTGGCAGCCGCGCAGCGACGCCGAGGCCGCCCAAGCGCTGGATCGCTATCTGCGCGCGCCCGACGAGTGTAGCGAGGAGGACCGGCTCTGCCTGGGCGATTGGTGCTGGGCGCGCGGGGTCGAGCTGGCGATTGAATACGACCTGCCCTTCAAGCTCCACACCGGCTACTATGCCGGCCACAGCCGGATGCCGGTAGACTACATCCGCGCGGGCAACCTCTGCCCGCTGCTCGCCGCCTATCCCCAGGCTCGCTTTGTGCTTATGCACATCGCCTACCCCTACAGCGATGAGCTGGCAGCGCTGGCGAAGCACTACCCCAATGTCTACGTTGACCTCTGCTGGGCCTGGAGCATTGACCCCTACAGCGCCGCCGGCTTCGTGCGCCGCTGTATCCATGCCGTGCCCGCCAACAAGCTGTTCATCTTCGGCGGCGACACCTTCTGGCCCATGGCCTCAGTGGCCTACGCCTACCAGGCCCGGCGCTGGCTCACCCGCGCCCTCCAGGCCGAGGTGAACGACGGCTATCTGAGCGAGGCAGAGGCCATCGCCCTGGCCGCGCGCTGGATGATGGAGAACCAACGGGCCTGCTTCCGGCTGGAGCAGAAGCGGGCGACGGTGACAGCCCGGGCCGCAGCCTAGCCTTGGATTGAAAGGCCAGGCTCAAAGTAGAAAAGGGATGTGTCTTACAGTACGGGCGATGCGGCCTGTGGCAAGCTACAGACAGAACGCTTCGCGTACCAAACTATTTTTTCCCCTAGCGATCCGGTCTCAACCCTCTGAACGCGCCGATTGGTGAGGTGTTCTTGAGATATTCTTGAGGCATTGCTCACGGCGCAAGCCAACACAGGAAAGGAGTCATGTATGGCCTTTACCCTGGAGCTAGGTCAGCGACCGCCGGACTTCAAGTTGCCGGCCACCGATGGCAAGACCTATCAGCTTTCCGACTTTGATGATGCAAAGGTTCTCGTCATCTTCTTCACCTGCAATCACTGTCCCTACGTGCTCGGCTCCGATGAGGTCACCCGGCAGACGGCCCTCAAGTACCAGCCCTATGGGGTGCGATTTGTGGGCATCAACGCCAACAGTGTCAACACCAAGCCCGAAGATTCCATGGAGCACATGATCGAGCGCATGAAGACCCACCAGTTCCCGTGGGTATATCTGCGCGATGACAGCCAGGAGACGGCGCTGGCCTACGGCGCGCTGCGCACCCCCCATTTCTTCGTCTTCGACCAGGACCGCCGCCTGGTCTACACCGGGCGCGGGGTGGACAGCCCCAAGGACACCAGCCAGATGACCGTCAACGATCTCGACAATGCACTGGCCGATGTGGTGGCGGGCCGGCCTGTGCGCGTCCCCTTGACCAACCCCATCGGCTGCAATGTCAAGTGGGAGGGCAAGGACGCCCACTGGATGCCGCCGGAGGCGTGCGACCTGGTCATTCCCGGCCGGGTGGAAGCGACCCGCGCCTAGCGCGTACTTCCTGCGGCGCATTTCGCCCTTTAGGCAACCCAATAGATAATAGTGAAGACCGGGCCGCTTGTCGCCTGGTCTTCGGTTTTTTCGCCCCAACCCAACTGTTTCAACACTCCCCACAGAAAGACGCCTATGAGCACTGCCACTTCTAGCACCGGCTCGAAAAATATCTACACAAATATCTATGAGGAGTTAGGCATTCGCCCTTTGATCAACGCCAGCGCGACCCTGACCCGCCTGGGCGGCTCCATCATGCCGCCCGAAGTCGTGCAGGCGATGGTGGAAGCCTCCAAACACTTCGTCAACCTGGACGAGCTACAGCGCGCGGTGGGCGAGCGGCTGGCCGAGCTGACCCACAATGAGGCGGCTTACGTCTCCGCCGGGGCCGCCGCCGGCATCGTACTGGCGACCGCCGCCTGTATCACGGGGACTGACCCCAAGGCCATCCAGCAGCTCCCCGACCTGACTGGCCTCAAGAACGAGGTCATCATCCACAAGTCCCACCGCAACGGCTATGATCATGCTGTGCGCCAGGTGGGCGTCAAGGTCGTCGAGATCGGTTTTGCCACCCACACCGCGCCTTGGGAGCTGGAGCGGGCCATCAACGACAAGACCGCGGCCATCTTCTGGTTCCAAGGGGCCATGACCGGTCGCGGCGACCTGCCGTTGGAGACGGTCATCGAGATTGCCAACCGCTATAACGTGCCGGTGGTGGTGGACGCCACCGCCCAACTCCCGCCGGTGGAGAACCTCTGGCGCTTTACGCAGATGGGCGCGGCGCTGGCGATCTTCTCTGGCGGCAAGGACCTGCGCGGCCCTCAAGCCTCCGGCCTGGTGGTGGGGCGCAAGGATTTGATCGAGGCGATCCGCCTCAACGGCAACCCCAACCACTCTATTGGCCGGCCCATGAAGGTCGGCAAGGAAGAGATGGTCGGGCTGCTGACGGCGGTCAAGCTCTATCTCCAGCGCGACCATGAGGCGCGCGCCTCCCAAGAAGAAGAAGTCGTCGCCGGCTGGTGCGCCGCCCTCAACCGGATTGACGGCGTGCGCGCCGAGCGCGTCTTTCCCAACGAAGCAGGCCAGCCGCTGCCCCGCGCCAAGGTGGTGATTGACCCGGCCAAGACCGGCCTCAGCCGTGACCAGGTGGTCGAGCAGTTGATGAACGGCTCCCCTTCGATCCATGTCGCCCTGGCCGGAGCGGATGGCCTCTACCTGAACCCGATGACCCTGGCCGATGGCGAAGAACAGATCGTGCTGGACCGGCTGACCGCGATCCTGCGCGGCTAGAGGGAACAGACCGAACCGAGGAATAAACTGCCGGCGCATCCGATCGGCGGGGGCGCGCCTAT
>DATLZJ010000297.1:0-3757 GCA_035574055.1 Caldilineaceae bacterium | reverse complement strand
GGCGGGCAATCGCCGCCAATTCCTGCTCCAGCCGCGCCACAACCACCGGAGAGGGGTTCCCGTAGCGTTGGGCCATCCCCTCCTCGGCCAGCCGGCGCAGCGTCTCGTCCGGCGTCTGCTCCTTCGCCCAGGGCAGCGCCGGCCAGAGCGGCCGTCCATCGGGCAGCGCGGGAACGCAGCGCCGCGCCACCTCGCCCACCTGGGCCAGGGCCTGGGGGTAGGCGGCATAGCGCGCCGCCAGTTCCGCGGGCGTCAGCCAGTGCAGATCAACCTGAGCATCCCCCTCGTCGGGCAGCAACGCCGGGGGCAGCTCGGCGATTGGGCAGTTGTGGGCCAGGGCCGCCAGCAGCGGGAGCCGCGCCCGCTCCTCGACGGTCAGACAATAGACCGGGTGGACCACGGCCACAGGCAGGCCAAAACGCTTGCCCAGCTCGACGACCGCGTTGGCCGCCCCATGGTCTTCAGGCCGGTGCAGCTCAATTGCCAGGACTGCATCCTCGCCATAGATGCCGCCCAAGCGGCTAACATACCGGCCTGCGCTGGCCGGGTCGCCCGCCGCCAGACAGCGCCCCAGCCAGCTCCGCCGCCCGCCGGCCAGGCAGATCAGCCCCACCCGGTGGGCGCGCAGCATCTCCCAGTCCACCCCGCGCCGCGCCTGCTCCTTCCGGTCGGGCCGGTTCTGGATGGCCGACGAGAGCGCACAGAGCGAGCGCCATCCCTCCGGGTTGGAGGCGATCAACACCAGCTCTCCCGCCGTCGCCCAGAGAGCGCCCCGGACCTCCGCAGGCTGGGCGACGGTGATGGTCATGCCGATGAGCGGCGTAATGCCCTCCCGGGCGCAGGCGCGGGCAAAGGCCACCGCGCCGTAGAGCGCATTAGTATCCGTCAGCGCCAGATGGGACATTCCCTGCGCCGCGGCCCGCCGCGCCAGCTCGGCCACCGGCGGCGTCGCGCCCAAAAGTGTATAGTGAGAATGAACATGCAGATGGGTCAAGCCCGGAACCGGCAAATCGGCAGGCGGCGAGGGTGGATATTCCGAGTCGGGTGCAGACGCCATGGCGTGATCTTAGGCGCGTTCGGGTAAAATGGGCAAACAGAAGGAACAACTGCGTCAAGCAGCACATGTCTATATAGCGCATGTCTATGCAACCTACCTCCATCCAGCAGACCGCCGCCATCTCTCATCGCCGGGCCTGGCTTCTGGCCGCACGCCCCAAGACGCTGCCTGCCGCCGTCGGCCCTGTGCTGGTTGGGGCTGCGTTAGCCGCAGCCGAGGGTCGCTTGGCCCCGTTGTCGGCGCTGGCCGCGCTGGCCTGTGCGCTCCTACTCCAGATCGGCAGCAACGTTGCCAACGACTACTTCGACTATGTCAAGGGAGCCGACACCGCCGACCGCTTAGGCCCCACCCGCGTGACCGCCGCCGGGCTGCTTGCGCCTGCGACGGTGCGCCGCGGGATGGTGGTCATCTTTGGGCTGGCGGCGCTGGTCGGTCTTTATCTGGTCTGGGCCGGCGGCTGGCCCATCCTGGCGACCGGTCTGGCGGCCATCCTGGCGGCGCTGGCCTATACCGGCGGCCCGAAGCCCTTTGGCTATCTCGGGCTGGGCGACCTTTTTGTCTTTCTCTTCTTTGGGCCGGTGGCTGTGGCCGGAACTTACTTTGTCCAGACCCACCGCTTGACCGGGACGGCGCTGCTGCTCTCGCTTCCGGTCGGCGCGCTGATCACCGCGATCCTGGTGGTCAACAACCTGCGCGACATCGAGACCGACCGCCGCGCCGGCAAGATGACCCTGGCCGTCCGCCTGGGCCGGGCCGGCGCGCAAGCCGAATATCTGGCGCTCATGGTCGCCGCTTATATCTCCCCCCTGCTCGTTTGGGGGGCTTTGGGAAGTCCCTGGCTGTTGCTGCCCTGGCTGACCGCGCCCCTGGCGCTCCGCCTGCTGCGCGCCGTCCGGCAGGAGACCGGCAGCACGCTCAACGCCTCCTTGGCCGGCACAGCCCGCTTGAGCCTGTTGTTCAGCCTCGCGCTGGCGCTGGGGCTGTTGCTTTAGGAGAAGGGATTGGCGTCACGGCTGCGAGGATTTTTATTAGGCTCCGTTCGGTGCTATCCTCAGCGGAGCGACAAGACCTTAGCCGTTTTTCACGCTACTCTATGACACAACCGACCCGTGTAGTGATTTACCATTTGGAAATGACCGACCCGGCAGCGCTGCGCCCAGCGCGGCGAACGCCGGACGATGTAGATATTCGCCAAGTGGAGCTGCCCAGCCCTGAGTTCAACCGCTTTCTCTATACCGCGGTCGGCGGCGACTGGTACTGGCGCGACCGCCTGAACTGGACCTACGACCGCTGGATGGCCTATCTGGACCGGCCCGAGCTGGAGACCTGGGTAGCCTACCGCCGCGGCACACCGGCAGGTTATGTCGAGCTGGAGGCCCAGCCGGGCGGCAGCGTCGAGATCGCCTACTTCGGCCTGCTGCCCCAGTTCATCGGCCACGGCATCGGCGGCTATCTGCTCACCCACGCCATCCGGCGCGGGTGGGACAGGGGCGCCAGCCGCGTTTGGGTCCACACCTGCACACTCGACCACCCCAGCGCGCTTGCCAACTACCAGGCGCGCGGTCTGCGCATCTTTAAGGAAGAAGAGAAATGGGTGCTGCTGCCCCCGGAGCCGCCCGGCCCCTGGCCCGGCGCTCACCGCCCGCTACACGCCGCTGCTCCGCCATTGAACGCCTAGGAGACTTGACTGCCATGCCGCGCCTCTCCGCCCAGCCTTCTCGTCTGCCGGCGCCCTTGCTGACGCTTTGTTTGATGCTGCTAAGTCTGATGCTGTTGGCCGCTTGTGGCCGCGAGCGCATTGAGCCGGCGGCTACGCAAGCGGCCGCTGCCGAGTCGGCTGTCGCCGCCGCCGAGACTCAGGCCGCGACCGTCCAGCCCACGCCTACCGGCGAGACGGCTGAGGCGCCCGCCACACCGACCCAATCCGATGCCTCCCGCACGCTCTTTGACCCGGAGAAAACGGTGACCACGGCAAGCGGCCTGCAATATACCGAAGTCATCGCCGGAACCGGGCCCAAGCCCCAGCCGGGCGAGGTGGTCGCCGTCCACTACACCGGCTCCCTCACCGACGGCGCCGTCTTTGACAGCTCCTATGACCGTGGCGAGCCGATCCGCTTCGCCCTCGGCACGGGCATGGTTATCCCCGGCTGGAATGAGGGCATCGCCATGATGAACCAGGGCGGCCAGGCGATCCTGGTCATCCCGCCGGCGCTGGCCTACGGCGAAGAAGGCTATCCCGGCCTTATCCCCCCGAACGCGACCCTGATCTTTGACGTGGAGCTGGTAGAGATTTCTCCCGGCGCGCCCAACGCGCCCACCGCAGTGGACGAAAGCGCCTATCTGACCACTACCCACGGAATCACATACGCCGACCTGGTGGTCGGCGACGGCCCCAGCCCCATGCCCGGCCAGTTGGTGGTTGTCCACTACACCGGCTGGCTGGCCGAGGGGGGCAAGTTCGACAGCTCGCTGGACCGCGGGCAGCCCTATGAGTTCAACCTGGGCATGGGCCAGGTCATCGCCGGTTGGGACTTGGGCATGGCCGGCATGAAGGTTGGCGGCAAGCGCCAGCTCATCATCCCGCCCCACTTGGCCTATGGTGAGCAAGGGGCCGGCGGCGTCATTCCCCCCAACGCCACCCTCATCTTTGAGATCGAGCTACTGGAGGTCCGGTAAGCCGCCTATCACATCGTTGACCCT
>DATLZJ010000296.1:0-3050 GCA_035574055.1 Caldilineaceae bacterium | reverse complement strand
CTATGACAACCCGGAGGCCGGCGCGCCGGCCTCCGGCCTTGCTCCACTCCCTAATGCTCCTGCGGGCTGGCGTGCTTGTGCAGCGGCGTATGGCGGTGGAAGATGCCCGCGCGGTGCATCCGCTGGTGGAGCCGGTTGTGGGCCGCTTCCAGCGTGGCGCGTAACTGCTTGAACCGTTGCGCCTCCGGTCGCGGCGCAATCGTATCCACATAGGCCATCGCGCCCTCGATCTGCTCCAGCACCGCGGTGGCGTCGGGCTGCGAAAAGAGCGGCTTCCCCTCGACCAGTAGCTGCACAGCGCTGGTGTGGGCGGCCACCTCGCCGTGCTTGCCCCGGTAGCTGCCGCGCACGCGCAGCGCCACCCAGGTCGAATCACTGACCTGCACATCCACACCGCCGCTGGCGCTCAACTGCCCGCCTACCGTGGTCGAATCTACCGCCAACCCGCCTACCACGACCTCCACCTGGTCAACCGGTAGGCTGACCGACTCGACCCGCCAGCTCACATGCACCGTCCCCCCCTGTGGCCCTAGCTCAATTCGCCCGCCGGGCGCGACCCCATCCACGAAGAGTTCGGCCAATGGGCCGACCGTCACAAAAGTATTGCCGCGGCGCACGGCCTCCATCCAATTCTCATAGGTGAATTCCCGCTCCCCCAGATGGGCATAGGTGCGGATGCCGCCCAGCAGCGACGAGGCCGCCATCTTGTCCGAGCCGCCGACTACCGGAAGCTGGTAGCCCAGGTTAAGATAGCGATACCAGTCAGCCAGGCCATAGGGATTGACCTGGATGAGGTCGGGGTTGAGCGGGTTGAAGGTCATCATCTCCACCGCGTTGACCACCCCCAGCACAAAATCGGCGGCCCGCTCCAGTTGAGGATTCGGGGCATGGGGCATAACTACCAGCCCGCCCTGGTCAATGCAGCGTTGCGCCCACTCGGCCATGGTCACTTCCAGCGGGTCGCCCAGCGCCGACTCGGACGGTCCCCCCGTACAGAGCGGGTGGATCATCGCCCCGCGATAGCCCAGCAGCGAGATATGGCCCAAAACCTGCATCCGGTTTTCGGTGCCGACCCGCACCAGAAACTCGCCATCGCCGCCGAACTCCTTGGCCCCGAAGGTGGTGCGCCCGTCAAAGTCGCCCACATTGCTGAACATCTCGCCCCACTGGCTCGCCAGCAGGTTGACCACATGAACGCCCTCGGCCTGCCCCTCCAGCAGCGCCGTCTGAGGGCTGAGGAAATGCACATGGGTATCTGCCGTCACCCATCCTGCCTCGCGCCAGCGCAGCACCTTGTCCAGTTCAAAGGTCAAGCTATCTGTATCAGGCGTCACCGTGACACGCGTGCGGATAGGCGCGACCTCATAGCCCCGGCTGATCTCCACATAGACCTCGCCCAACGGCAGGTCCACCACACATTCGCCGTCAATATAGCTGTACTGGTTGTGGACATTGACGAACTCGGCATAATTGTCCTCGAACCAGTAGGGGTTCACCTTGCGGTGATGGCCGCGCGGGGGCAGGTATTCTCCCGCCGCGCCATGCAAATGGAGCCGCACGGCGACGGGCCGGCCCGTCGCCTTCTCGACGGCGCGCAGCGTCACCGGACGCAGGGCCGGCGCAATCTCCACAATGCCGGTTGCGTCGTCCAGCGCCGCCAGGTCATAGACTGCGTGCTGATCCGGCCCGGTCGCGACATAGAGCCTGGCCTTGGGGTGGGCGCTTACCTCGACCACCACCTCATCCGTGGCTCGCTCCGGCAGCACAACCGGCTCAACGCCCAGCCAGCGGGCGGGATCATAACGCAAGACAGCGCGCGCCGAGATGACAGACCCCAAGTCCAGAGCAATGCCGTCCAACTCGCCAATCGGGTTGAGCTGTGCGCCGGGCGGCAGAGCCAGGCGCAGCTTGCGACGCACGCCAGGGCGCAGGGGGTGGTCGGTGAGCTGGGTGGCGCTCACGGCATAGACGGCGGCTCGCTCCCGCTGGGGAGTCAAGACCAGCCGGCGGATGGGCCGGTCAGGATGGGGGTTGGGCAGGGCATAGACCCACAGCTTCTCCGCCGTTGCTTCCCGCCCCGACGTATGGCGCGTCTCTCCCCGCCCATAGGTCATGGGGGGCATACGGGCCATGCTCAGCGCCTCACTGACGGTCGGATAAACTTGCGGCTTGGCATGGGGCAGGGCAGCGAAGGCGCTGGCGCCCCACAGGATGCGCGCCTGCTGAATGGCAAAGCGGCGCAAGATGGAAGTCATGTGTTTCTCGCCGTCGGCATAGACCAGCGTATAATCGGCGACGGCGCAGCCCAGCTCGTTGCCGTCCACCGCATAGTCGGCAAAATTGTCCAGGTAGTTAGTCACCCGGTCTTCCGCCACGTGGAGAAAGAGCAAGTAAGTCGCGCGCACGTCTGGCAGCGCTACCGTTACCGGCGCTTTATCCAGCAGGATCACATTGGGACCTTCAGCCGGGCCGAGCATAAAGGGGATGCCCAAATAACTCTGCGGGCCGAAAGCGCCGGCCACATCACTTGGCGGGCGCAGCGGCGCGTCCAGCTCACCACGGTTCACAGTATAGGTAGATGCCAGATCGATCGGGGTAAAGTGGGGCGAGGCAGGAATTTGCATGAGCGGGGCCTTTCGCTTGCTTTGGGTGGAGTACGATTACCACCATAGTAGCACACACGGCTATCCCGCTGCCAGTCTACGCCTTGTAGGTGCGGCATCCTGCCCCACGGGGCGGCTACGCCGAGTTGCCGGCGCGAAACGTGCGGTAAAATACCGCACCTACCGATTGGTCGTCCACCCAACAACGTGTCGTATCGTCGGTGCGGCATCCTGCCCCACGGGTGGGCCATGTGAGCGCGCGGTCTCGACCATGCAACCCGGACTTCGCCCCAAGGCTCCATCTTGGGCGAACGCGCCCGCGTGATGTAGAGTAGAGTACAGCGTGCATGATCCGGCGCTAAGACACAAAGGAGGCACTCAATGCAGATCGGCGTGGTCTATCCACAGACCGAATATGGCAATGATCCAGTCGCGATTCGCGACTAC
>DATLZJ010000295.1:0-4142 GCA_035574055.1 Caldilineaceae bacterium | reverse complement strand
CATCCACCTGCGCCGCATCCAACCGCGCCTTGGCCGCAGCTTTCACCGCGTTGTCGGTCACCCGGGTGTCAATGCGGTCATAGTAGTGAGCGCCGACCTTGGCAAAGAGCAGCGCCAGCAACTCGGTCGGCCTCTTGCCCGTGCGGACCATGAAATCCAGCAGGTAGAGGTTCGCCAGAATACCGTCCCGTTCGGGCACATGGTTGCGGAAGGCATAGCCGCCGCTCTCCTCGCCGCCGATGAGCGCGTTGTGCTCGACCATGGCCGGGGCCACATATTTGAAGCCCACACCTGTATGGATGACCGGCACGTCATAGAGCTTGCCCAGCTTGTCGAGCATGGAGGTGGCGCTGATGGTCTTGACAATCGGGCCGCGCAGGCCGCGCACCTCCAGCAAATAATAGGCCAGCAGCCCAAAGACCCGGAGCTGGTCAATGAAGGCGCCATGCTCATCGCCAAAGCCGCAACGGTCGGCGTCGCCGTCCATGATGCACACACAGTCCGCGCCCAACCGCCGGCCTACAGCCAGCCCGGCATCTACATTCGGCGGGATCGGTTCAGGGCGCTTCATCTCTGGATAGATGGGGTTGCGCTCGGCGTGCACCTCGACAATCTCGCTTCTGCCGCCGCCCAGGATTTCGCTGAGCCAGCCCGCGCCGTTGCCCCACATGTTGTCCACCACAATCTTGAGACCGGCGTCCTTGATCGGCTGTACATCAATCAGTTCGGCCAGGTGAGCCAGGTAAGCAGGCTTGGGGTCAAACAGCTCGACCTTGCCCTCGGCCTGGGCTTGGGCCAAAGGCAAGCGGCGGATGGCCCCCTCGTCGCCCGCCGGCGGGATCTCGGCCTCGATCTGGCTCAGCCCCGCCGGGTCCACTGCGCCGCCATTGTGGTCGCGCACCTTAAAGCCGCAATCCTCCGGCGGGTTATGGCTGGCGGTGATATTGACCGCGCCCAATGCGCCTCTGGCCGGGACGCTAAAGGAGATCACCGGCGTCGGGGTGGCGGTCCGGGTCAAGTAGACCTTAAACCCATTGCCGGCCAGCACCTCCGCCGCCGTTGCGGCAAAGTGCTCGGCGGAGAAACGTTTGTCATAGCCGACCACCACGCTGGCCGGCTGGTTTCCGGCCTTCTTGCGTAAATAGCCGGCAAAGGCCTGGGCCGCGCGGCGGACATTGGCATAGGTGTAGTCGTCGGCGATGCGCCCACGCCAGCCGTCCGTGCCAAACTTGATGTCGCTCATGCTCTCTCTCCACCGTCTCGATGTCGAAGCGCCCTCAGCGGACAATGATAAATAGCAAGAAGGGAAGCGACACAACAGATAAGACAGATAAGAATGTAGGTGCGGCATCGGCGCCACGAGTGGCGCGCGCATGTATGTCCAGTCAGAGGCGTGCGGTAAGGATACCACACCTACAGTAGCGTTATACCGCTTCTCTCTTGAAACTCCGATTAGCAATAACGATAACGGCAGACATTATAGTGCAGGATGGATGATTGTGGCGAAGAGAGGTAGGGCAAAAGGCATTGCGGGAGGCCGCGCGCGAATAAGGGGCCTGTAGCCATCAGGGGGCGAGATGGCCTCGCCCCCTGGCTGTACAGTGCATGATAGCGTGCTCGTTGTGCGGCGATGCCGGTCGCCCTCGTCACCGCATGATCGGCATGGCGCGGATCAGCGGGAGGCGCATGGCCGTCCCTACGAGATTGTCCAGGTAGTCAGGGATGCCATCGCCGTCTTCGTCGGTTGGATTGGTCGAGGGGTCTCCGTCGCCGTCGGCATTGAGGTCCTCGTCCTTGGTCGGAATGCCATCGCCATCATCGTCCGGGTCGAGGTAGTTGGGGGTTCCGTCCTGATCCGTATCGGTGGGGTTGGTAGCAGGGTTGCCGTCGCCGTCGGTATTGGCATCTTCCTTCTTCGTTGGGATACCATCGCCGTCATCGTCCGGGTCGAGGTAGTTGGGGATACCGTCTCCATCGGTGTCCGTCGGGTTTGTTGCCGGGTTGTTATCCCCGTCGCTGTTGTTGTCCTCGCCGTTGTTGGGGATGCCGTCGCCATCCGAGTCGCTGTTCGTGCAGGCCGGCGCAGCCGGATTGGGGTTGCATGGGTCCAATGGGGCTGGGTCGGCGCCGTCCAGCGGGCCATCATCGTCGGTGTCGGGGTCGGTGGGGTTGGTATTGGCGTCGTCCTCCTCATCATTGGTGAGTTCGTCGTCGTCCTGATCACACGGTCCGGCATTGGGGTTGGGGTCGCAAGGGTCGAGCGGGTCGCTGCCGTTGTTCACCTCATGGCCGTCATTGATGCCGTCGTCGTCGGTATCGGGATCGGTGGGGTTGGTCTGGTAGACCTGTTCCTCGGCATTGGTCAGCCCGTCGTTGTCCTGATCACACGGGCCTGCCGCAGGATTGGGGACACAGGGATTGTTGTCATCCGGGTCATTGCCTGAATCAATCCCATCCCCGTCGTTATCACTGGAGCCGGTGATCACGGTTGGGTCGGTGTCCAGACTGGCCGAGCCGCCGGCGTTGCCGACAGTCGTGACCGCGACCGAGTTGACCACTAGACCAGGCGCGTTGGCCGCCACAGTCACTGTGAGGGTCAATTCTGGCAAGAGCGCGCCCGGCGCCAGCGCCCCATTGTGGAACAGCGTCACCGTCGCGCCTGGCGCGCCGTGGAGCGTCCAGCCTGTACCCGCATGGCTGGTATAGCTCAGCCCGGCAGGCAAGGTATCCACGACGGTGATGGGGGACGAGGTGGTTAACGAGCCGGTATTGGCGATCTGTATCTTGTAAACGCCCGCGCCGCCCGCCGGGAAGCTGCCGGTGTGGCTCTTGGTGACCGCCAGCGCCGGGCAAAGCTCGCCGAGGCCGGCAACGGTCACATGCATCTCACCGAGGCTAATGCCCAAGCTGTTCAACAACGGGTCGCCCAGGTTCGCCAAGAGATTGTTGAGAATCGGAGCAAGCACATTCTCAAAGAGATCTTCGACCAGATTGAGAATGGCGTTGAGCAGACCGGACAGCGTGCCCAGCGGCGGCGGCAGCGCCAAACGCAGGTCAAGGTTCGCCACTAAGTCGCCCACCAAATCGCTGATGAAAGTTGGGCTCGTCGGCGCTGTCAGCGTCTTGGGGTAAGGGCCGGTGAAGTTGAGCAGCGTCGCCGCGGGGGCGCCGCCCGCGGCAAAGGACTTTGCCTCCAGATTGATGACCACCGCTGAACCGATGAGCGGCGTAATGGCGACCGAGCCGATGAGACCGTAATCGAGATCGGTCGTGGCCGAGATGACATGGGTACGGCTGAAGAACTCCGAGTGGGCGATGGTCCCCAGGTAGAGGTCCACCACACCCGGCGTCGCCTGGATGGTGACGGTATCGGCAAGGGTGTTGACCATCTGGATGACGCCCGACCCGCGCCCGATGTCCAGGTAGAGGTCGAGATCGGCGACTTGAACAGAGAAGCTGGCAATGCCCAGCAAGCTACCGCTGCTGCCAACATCCACCAGATCAATCCCTAGCGCGGCTCGAATGGCCGCCGAGTAGAATTGCGCGCCGTCTGAGCCGCAGACAAAGACCGGCGGCTCGACCACCTGGGCGCGCAGGGAGACCTCGTGGATGAGCGAACCAAGCCCCAAGGCCGCGCCGGAGATCACCACCGGCGTAGGCGTCGTGACTACGTTGTCGTGGTTGAAAAGCTGGAACGAGCCGGAGACCAGCTCCAGCAGATTGAGGTTGGAGCGAAAGCCGCCGCCGGTCTGCACGTCCAGCAGATCACCAAGTTGGAAGGTACCGGTCAGCGGGCCGGCGGTGGTCTCTAGCGCGCCCAATGCCAAGTCGGCCCCCGGCGCGTTGTTGACCGCGGCCGCGGCGTCCAGGAGTTGGGCGAGGGTGATGTCGCTGGTCAACACGGCTTCGGGTGAGCCAAGCCCCAGGTCAAGCTGCAACTGCTCCAGCAATTCACCCAATTGGATGTTGGTCTGGGCCAAAGCATTCCAATCCGCAGCCGAGAGGTTGACATTGACGCCCAGCAGGTTGCTCAACAGCGCGTTGAGCAGCGCGCTCTGCTTTGAATCCACCGTCGTCAAGCGGGCGCCGGTGCTGACGCAAGCGATGCCTTCACAGCCTGGCGTGGCGATATCGGCTCGCGC
>DATLZJ010000294.1:0-10441 GCA_035574055.1 Caldilineaceae bacterium | reverse complement strand
GCCACTGTCTTGAGCGCCACCTGCCAGCCGCTGGAGCAGCAGCTCCCCTTTGCGCCCCTGGCCGATCTGCTGGGCCGCTATTTCACTAGCCTGCCCGAAAGCGCGTTGGGCTGCTTGCCCGGCGGCAGTCTGGCCCAACTCGCCCAGATCATCCCCAGTCTGCACGACCGGCTGCCCGCTCTCCCCGCCCCTACCGGGCCAGAGGGGGCCATCGGCGCAGACGAGAACCGCCAGCGGCTCATTGATGGCATGGTCGCCTTTCTCACCGCACTGGCCCGGCTCCGCCCGCTGCTGCTCTTTCTAGATGACCTGCACTGGGCCGACCACGATACGCTGGCGGTCCTGGGACGGCTGGCCCACCGGGTGAGCGATGCGCCCTTGCTGGTCGTGCTTGCCTATCGCAGCGATGACCTGGCCGAAAACGAGGCGCTCAGGCTATTTCTGCGCACGGTCACGCGCCCCCGCCAGGGGCAAGTCCTGGCGGTAGACCGGTTGAGCGCCGGCCATGTGCGCCGCATCGTTGACGTGCTGATCGGCCCGGGCCGCCGCAGCCACGCGCTGGCCGACGCGCTCTATGCCGCCACCCAGGGTAATGCCCTCTTTCTGACCGAGGCGCTGCGCGACCTGTTGGAACGGGGCCAGGCCGCGCTCGATGATGCGCCGGCGCAGGCCATCGCCCTCCGCCGCAACCGCCGCGTCCAGGAGGTCATCCTGGAACGGATCGAACGGCTGCCGCCGCCGGCGCGCGAGCTGCTCCAGCTCGCGGCGGTGATCGGGCGGGACTTTAGCCTGGAGCTGCTGGAGGCGGCAGCCGCCGCCGACCCACTGGAGAGCCTGCAAGAGCTGATGCGCCGCAAGTTCCTCATCGAGCGACCCGACGGGCGCATTGACTTCAGCCACCAGATCGTGCGCCAAGTCGCCTACGATAGCCTCAACCCGCTCCAGCGCCGCCGTCTCCACCTGCGCGTGGCCCAAGCCCTCGAAAGCCTCAACCGCTCCGTCGAGTATGCGCGCGAGTTGGCCTTCCACTATAGCCAGGCCGGACGCAATGCTCAATCCTCCTTCGCCTACTACAGCGTCTTGGCCGGCGAGCGGCTGTTACAGACCTTAGGCTTTCGCCAGGCGCTTCTCCATTTCGACGATGCCCTGCGCACACTGGAGACGCTGCCCGACGCCGCGCCGGAGCTGGTGCGCCGCGCCCTTGCAGGGCGCGGCCTGGCCTATGAAAGCCTGCTCGACCCGGACGGTGTGGCCGACAGCTACTGGCGGCTGCTCAACTGGGCCGGCGCCCACGGCGACCGCGCCCTCATGCTCACCATCCACAGCCGTTTTACCTCCATGCTCACCCTCTTGGGCAAGCAGCGCGAGAGCAACCAGCTCCTGGCCGAGCTGCTGGATGCCCTGGCCCCAGCCGGCCGCGCAGCCCTCCACTCCCAGGTCATCACCGATCTGGTAGCGCGCCGCCGGCTGATCTATCAAGGTGAGGGCGATCAGCCAGAAGCGGATGGGCCGCAGCCCGCCTGGACGCCCTATACCCCGCCGCCGCCGGCTGTGCCCGATCCGGTCCAGGACCTGTTGCGCGTGCTGGAGCCGGTCTATGCCGTGGTGCCCCTCTTTGATTACGGCTGGACGCTGCTGGTTCAGGGCCAGATCGGCGAGGCGACCCGCTGCCTGGAGGCAGTCGTGGACCTGGCCGGCGAGACCGCACAGCCCTCCTTCGCCAGCGCCGCCTATCACCAACTGGCCGTCACCGCCCGCATCCTGGGCGACCTGGAACAGAGCCAGCAGTTCAACGAGCGCAGCATGGCGATCAACCGCCAGAGGCCGGGCACAGCGGGCGAGCTGGCGAGCATGTGGCCGCGCATCGCCAGCGCCTTTCTCTCGCTCCAGACCGGACGCCTCGACGAGGCCGAACGGCGGCTGCACCGGGTCGTCACCTTTCTTGATGGGCGCAACGCCTTCCACAACTATCGCAACAGCGCCAACATCGGCCTGGGGCTGGTGGCGTTGGCCCAGGGCCGCCTGGATAAAGCCGAGGCGCTGCTGGAGACCGCCGTCGCCGACCCCATCAACCTCTACCCCTACACCCATGTCCGCGCGCTGCTGGGCCTGGCGCGCATCGCCCACCTGCGCGGCGCCCAGGTGCACAGCACCGAACTGCTCCAGAGCGCGCTGCGCTTCGCGGGCCGGCGCAGCCTGTTGGAGGAATACATCGAGACGGTGCTGGAGATTGTGCGGCTACGCCCGGCGGGCGCGCCCATCGAGCAGTTGATCGCCTCGGTGCTCGATTATGCAGAATCCATCCAATTGGCTTCGGCGGTGACGGTGCTCCGCGCGGCCCTGGCAGACTGCGCCAAGATGGACATAGCGGTAGACGTGACGGTAGATACAGTAGGGGTAGATAGAGCAATGAACATAGAGGTGGACATGGCCGGTTGACCCGGCCCGCTCCACCGCGCGCCCCAACGCGCCGGGCGCTCGCCTGGGTTGCAGACGAGCGCCCGGTTTGCAGGTTCGCAACGGGTTTGTCAGAGACCTTGAACAACGAACAAGGGACTATTTGCGGATCGGGCGCCACTCGACCGAGATTTGCGCGTCCTCGGCTTCCTCATAGTATTCCACCACCAGCTTATGGGTTCCCTCGTGGATGAAGATGTCCCCCTTGTACTCGGTGGCGGGCTGAATCTTCCAGCCGTCAATCACCGTCTGGTCGTCCACAATGACCCGCACCCCATCATCGGCGACGGCGACGAAACGGTACCAACCGGCCTTGAAATACTCGACCTTCTCCCAGCGCACGCTGAAACGGTCTTCGGGCAGGCCGTTGAAGGGGCTGCCGGTGTACCAGTTGAAGCGGATCTCAGTGTCCTTGCGCTCCTCGACGAACTCGCTGAAATACTTGTCCTTGAAGTAGGAGCCTTTCCAATACTCGTCGCTGCGCGGCGGCCCGTCCGGCCCCTTCTTATCTTCTGGCGTTCCACAAGGGGGACAGCCATCTTGTGGAGGACCCTCGTAAGGCGGCCCATCCCCTGGCCGGTCAGACGGCTGCTGAGGACCGCCAGGCTGCGGCTGGTTCTTCGGCGCTTCTGGCTTGTCCGGCGGGCGTTGCGGCCCAGACTGGGCCGGCGGCTGCTGTTCCTGATACACCGGGCGCTGTGGCTCGCTGGGCGGCGCCTGCGACTTTGCCCGGCCCGGAATGCAGAGCCGCTGGCCGATATAGACCTCGTTCAGGTCGTAGATGCCGTTGGCCCGCGCCAGCTCATACTCGTCCAGCCCGTAGGCATAGGCAATGCCCGACAGCGTATCGCCCCGGCGCACCACATGAGAGGCAGCGCATTCAGGACCGCCTGTGCCAGGCTTGCCGCCCTGGGCGTCGGGAATGATTAAGTCCTGGCCGGCGACGATCCGGTGGGGGCTGTCCAGGTGATTGGCCTCCATCAGCGCCGCCACCGTTACATCATACTTCAGCGCGATCGCCGAGAGCGTGTCGCCTGGGCGGACGGTGTAGACCCGCACCCAGCGCTCTTGGCCGCCAGGCCCCTGGCTGGAGCCGGCGGGCGCAGCCAGCGCCGCGGCAGGCATGAAGGCGCTTGTCAACAGCAAAACCAGCGCCAGCGCGAGGTGCAATCGCCCTCCAAGTCGCCGGGCCGGACGATGTACGGTCATAGAGAACTCCTTTCCTCGCATGTCCTCTAAGCAAGGGGGCAAGCTACTGGCGCCGGCGCGTTGCCCAGCCACTCCGCACAACGCGCCGGCATTTGTCCTGCTACTTACCAAGGACGTTGGCGGCGGCAAAAAGATATGCATCAGTTGCCAGAAATGGGATTTACTCAACCTGCCAGGGCCGGCACATGACAGTCCCTCAATCCTTTGGTACACTTGAGCGAAGTCTATGCCGGTCTAGCCGGCCAGAGAGCGTTGACCGCGCTGGTTTTGTGCTCGTTGCCTGTGTTGCTGGGGTGATATTGCTGAGGTGAGTTGCTTTCCGACCTGCCGGCACCTGCCAAGCGCCTCTGCGGAGTGGGGCTGATGCTATGACGCTGCCCGATCTGCTGGCCGTCGCGCGCGGCGACCGCCCCGCCGATTTGGCGCTACGCAACTGCCGCATTGTCAATGTCTTCTCCGGCGCAATCGAGGAGGGAGATATTGCCCTGGCGGGTGACCGCATCGCCGGTATCGGCCAGGGCTACCGCGCCGCCGAGACGGTGGACGTAGGCGGCGCGGTGGTGACGCCCGGCCTGATCGACGCGCATGTGCATATCGAAAGCAGCCTCTGCATCCCTGCCCAATTTGCCGCCGGTGTGCTGCCGCGCGGCGTCACTTGCGCCGTCACCGACCCTCACGAGATCGCAAATGTGGCCGGCTTGGCGGGCATCCGCTATATGGCGAAAGCCGCCCGCGACCTCCCCTTGACCGTCCTGATCATGGCCTCCTCCTGTGTGCCGGCCACCCATATGGAATCCACCGGCGCAACGCTGGCCGCCGATGATCTGGCCGATCTGCTGGCCGAAGGGACGGTGATCGGCCTGGCTGAGGTCATGAACTACCCCGGCGTGATCCAGGGCGACCCCGGCGTGCTCGGCAAGATCGCCGCCTTCCGCGGCCATCCGGTGGACGGTCACCTGCCCAAAGTGCGCGGGCGCGCCCTCAACGCCTATGTGGCGGCGGGTATCGGCAGCGAGCATGAATGCACCACCGTCGAGGAGGCCGCCGAAAAGCTGGCCCGCGGCCTCTATATCCTCATCCGCGAGGCGACCAATGCCCGCAACCTGCACGCCCTGTTGCCGCTCATCAACCGCCACAACTGCCGCCGCATCTGCTTTTGCACTGACGACCGCACACCGGGCGACCTGCTGGAGCAGGGCAGCATAGATTATATGGTGCGCGAGGCCATCGCCTACGGCATTGAGCCGGTCGAGGCAATCCGGATGGCGACCCTTAACCCCGCCGAGTGGTTTGGCCTGCGCGACCGTGGCGCCGTCGCGCCGGGTCGCGTCGCTGACCTGGTGGTGGTGGACGACCTGCACGACTTCCGCCCGCGCCTGGTCTTTGCCCGCGGCAAGCTCGTCGCCCAGGAGGGCAGCCTGCTCCCGACAGTCGCCCTCACAACACCCGGCGACGCCATGAACAGCACTGTGCGCGTGGACTGGTCCGCGGTCAATTTTCGCGTGCCTGTGCGGGGCGACCGGCTGCGCGCCATCGGCGCCGTCGAGGGCCAGATCGTCACCGAGGAGCGCATTGTAGAGACGGCGGTCCATGACGGGCTGGCCGTCGCAGACCCGGCCCGCGACCTGCTCAAGATCGCGGTCATCGAGCGCCACCAGGCGCGCGGCGCGATGGGCCACGGCTTTATCCAGGGGATCGGGCTACGGCAGGGCGCCATCGCCGGCAGCGTGGCCCACGACCATCACAACCTGATGGTGATCGGCGCCGACGACCGCTCCATGTTGACCGCCGCGCGCGCCGTCGCCGAGATGGGCGGCGGCCTGGTCGTTGCCCACCACGAGCAGGTGATCGCCGACCTGCCCCTGCCCATCGGCGGGCTGATGAGCGACCGCCCGATCCGCGAGGTGGCCGGCGGCTACGCGCGCGTGCTGGCCGCCGCCTCGGCCCAAGGCTCGCCGCTCCATGACCCCTTTATGGCCATGAGCTTTATGGGGCTGGAGGTCATCCCCAAGCTCAAGCTGACCGACCAGGGGCTGGTGGATGTAGAGCAGTTCCGTTTTGTGGACCTCTTTGTCAAATGATGTCTTTCTCGACCGGTTCCGTTCGCTCGTGCAATTCCGTTCTCTCGTTCTCTAGCGACCTCGTTCCTATACGAGTCAAAAGGACCACCCACCATGTTTGAGCAGTTTTCGCCCGCGCCGCCCGATGCCATCATTGGCCTGACCGAAGCCTTTCGCAAAGACCCCAACCCGCGCAAGATCAACCTGGGCGTCGGCGTCTATAAGGACGCCAGCGGCAACACGCCCGTGTTGCGCTCGGTGCGCCGCGCCGAAGAGCGTATCTTCCAAGCAGAAACCACCAAGAATTACGCGCCCATCGAAGGGACGCCCGCCTTTACTACCGCCACCCAACACCTGCTCTTTGGCGCAGACCATGAGATTGTCCAAAGCGGCCGCGCCGCCACCGCCCAGGCGCCCGGCGGCACCGGCGCGCTGCGCGTGGCCGCCGACCTCTTGGCCAAGCTCTTGCCCGGCGCCCGCGTCTGGATCAGCAACCCCACCTGGCCCAACCACCCCAGCATCTTCAAGGCGGCCGGGCTGGAGGTTCATCCCTATCCCTACTTCGACCCTGCCGCCAATGATGTGGCCTTTGACGCCATGCTGGCGGCGCTCCGCGCGATCCCCAGCGGCGATGTACTGCTGCTCCATGCCTGTTGCCAGAACCCGACCGGCGTAGACCTGTCGCCGGCCCAGTGGCGCGCCGTCGCCGATGTAGTGGTAGAGCGCAAGCTGCTCCCGGTCGTGGACTTCGCCTACCAGGGGTTTGCCGCCGGCCTGCGCGAGGATGCCCGCGGCCTGCTGGAGCTGGCCCGGCCCGGCGTCGAGCTGATGATCGCTAACTCCTATTCCAAGAACTTCGGCCTCTACAACGAGCGGGTGGGGGCGCTCACGGTGGTAGCACGCGACGCGCGCGATGCCGAGACCATGTTAAGCCACATGAAGCAATGCAGCCGCGCCAGCTTCTCCAGCCCGCCCGCCCATGGCGCAGCCATTGTCGCCGCCATTCTGACCGACCCAACGCTGCGCGCCGAATGGGAGGGTGAAGTCGCCGAGATGCGCGAGCGCATCAATACCATGCGCCATCTCTTTGTCGAGACCCTCAACGAAAAGGGGGTGCAGCGGGACTTCAGCTTTATTGCCCGCCAGCGGGGCATGTTCTCCTTCTCCGGCCTGACGCCTGAACAGGTCAAGCGGCTGCGCGACGACTACTCCATCTACATCGTCGGCTCAGGCCGCATCAGCGTGGCCGGTATGACCGAGGAAAGTATGGACTATCTATGCAGCGCCATCGCCGATGTGCTGGCCGAACCGGCGCTCTCTCCTAGCCGCCCGTCCAGCGCCTGACAAGGAACCTCCATGAAAAGCCTCTCTCAACTGGTCGAATCCGCCCCTGCCTCGGTGACCGCCGCCATGATGCAGAAGGGCCGCGAGCTGGCCGCCGCGGGCCATGACATCATCAACCTGGCCGGCGGCGAGCCGGATTTCAATACCCCGGCCCACATTGTCGAGGCCGCCTTCCAGGCCATCCGCGCCGGCGACACCCACTACCCCCCGTCCCATGGCACGCCCGCCTTGCTGGAAGCCATCGTCGCCAAGCTCCAGCGGGAGAACAATGTCCATCACATCACACCCAATCAGGTGCTGGCGACGCCAGGGGGCAAGTGGGCCATCTACGTGGCGCTGGCCGTCACCCTGAACCCAGGCGACGAGGTATTGGTGCTGGACCCCTCCTGGGTCAGCTACGGGCCGATGGTCGAGCTGAACCGAGGTGTGCCGGTGCGCGTGCCGCTGCCCAGCAACGACAACTTCAGGATCAGCGAGGAGCTGCTGCGCCGCTATATCACCCCGCGCACCAAGCTGATCATGGTCAACAGCCCCAACAACCCCACGGGCCGGGTGATGACCCGCAGCGAGCTTGAGGCGCTCTGCAAGGTTGCCATCGAGCATGACCTTTACGTGCTCAGCGATGAAATCTATGAGCATATTGTCTTCGACGGCGCGGTCCACTACAGCCCCGCGGCCGAGCCGGGCATGGCCGAGCGCACCCTGATCGTCAACGGCTTCAGCAAAGCGTATGCCATGACCGGCTGGCGGCTGGCCTGGCTGGCCGGCCCCGCGCCGGTGATGAAGCTGGCCCGCAACTACCAGACCCAAAGCGTCACCTCCGCGGCCAGCTTTACCATGGCCGCAGGCGTGGCCGCGCTCAACGGCCCCCAGGAGTGTGTACGCCAGATGACCGCGGCCTATGCCGAGCGCCGCCGCTTCATGCTGGATGCGCTGGAGGAGATTCCGGGCATCGAGTGCCCGCCCATCGAGGGAGCCTTCTACATCTTCCCCAAGTTCACCCAGACGGACAAGAGCAGTCTGGAGATCGCCAATGTACTCTTAGAAAAGTCGCTGATCGCGACGACGCCCGGCATCGCCTTCGGCCCAGCAGGGGAGGGGCATGTGCGCTTCAGCATTGCGACCCACATGCACGACCTGGAGCGCACGGTCGAGCGGCTGGCCCAGATCGTACCAGCCCTCTAAGGCGCGAGGACGGGCAGGCGCGGCGGCATGGAGTGGTATCTCTACCCGGCGGCGATGGGGGTAGGTATCCTCGCCGGCGTCATCAATACCCTGGCCGGCAGCGGCTCGCTGGTAACGCTGCCCCTGCTGGCGCTGCTGGGCCTGCCCTCGACCGTCGCCAACGCCACCAACCGGGTGGGCGTCGTGGTGCAGAATGTCGTGGGCGTCGTAACCTTTCCCCACAGCCTGCGGGCCAGCCTCGGCAACACTGGCTGGCTCATCGTTGCCGTGCTCCCCGGCGGCATCGCCGGCGCGCTCGCCGCCACTCGCCTCACCGCGGCGCAGATGGACCTGGTGATCGGCGGCGTGATGGTGGTGATGCTCTTGATCCTGCTCTACCAGCCGGATCGGGCGCTGCGCCAGCAGAAGGGCGCGCCGGAGCGCCCACCTCAATTCTGGACGTTGCTGTCCTTTGTCGCAATCGGCTTTTACGCAGGGTTCATCCAGGCAGGCGTCAGCGTCTACATCCTGGCCGCATTGGTCATGGGGCTACACTATAACCTGGTCCACGCCACCGCGGTCAGGCTGGTGGCGGTGCTGGTGGTGACGGTCGCCGCGCTGCTGGTCTTCACCAACGCCGGTCTGGTCTACTGGGGGATCGGGCTGATGCTGGCGCTCGGCCAGAGCATCGGCGCGTGGATCGGCGTCCGCCTCGCCATCCACACCAAGCGCGCCCGCCTTTGGGCGCGACGGCTGCTGATCGCGATTGTTGCGCTCGCGATTGTGCAGTTCTTGGATATAGTAGAATTGGTCTTGAACTTCTATAATTGATTTGTCTTCGTAACTTGAGGTATCGCATTTGAGGAACTCTAGGACTCCAGTGCTAGCTGGTCAACTTCAGCTGCATTAAGCACGCTGACCGGATAGCTTATCCACATTGTGAGTCGTACTATGCCCAGAGAAGCAGACACAAGCTCTCGCGAAATAGCCTTTGCTAAAGTCAAGGAATTACGCACGAGATATGGAGATGCTGCGGAAAGAATCCATGACGCAAGTGAAGCTTCGACACGCGTGATGCTCATTGATGAGATACTTGTAGCGCTAGGTTGGTCGCGAGCAGATTTCAACCCAGAGACACCAGCTGGTAAGGGCTGGATTGATTACCTCTTGTCCGCTGATCAAATACCAAGATTTATAGTGGAGGCCAAGAAGACCGGGCATACATTTGCGCATCCAAAGCCACGGTTACACGAGAGTGAATATTCGTTAGCTTATCTGAAGCGAGCGTTCAAGGCTGGTTTGACAAACGTGCTAGAACAGGCAACAACCTACGCTCGCGAAAAGGCGGTTCCCTATGCGGTGCTAACTAATGGAGCAGAATGGCTACTGGTTCAAGTAATAGCAACCTCCAGTCAGGATCCAGAAAGACTCAAGGGTTTTTACTTTGGCAACCTACTCTCGGACCATTGCAACTTCGACCTCTTTTGGGAATTGTTATCTAAGCCCGCAGTAATGGATGGCTCACTAGAGGAGCACCTTTCGCAACTCAATACGGTGCCTGCTAGTGAGACGTTGATGTGCAGTAATGAATATGGTGATCTTCGCTGGAAGCCATTAATATCGGATCGATTCCTTCGGGAATTCTATAGTAGATTCTTTACCGATATTACTGATGAGGGTCGCCGCCGGATGCTAGAGCGATGTTTCGCAACTGATGCACGTTTGAACCAATACCAGAGTGAACTAAAGCGAGCATTACGCGATACAGCTCCAGGTTTCCTTCCCATAGATACCCAGGATATTTCCCCAGGAGAGGGTCAAAAGCTACTATTGGAGGAAACAGGAGATCAAGCCGGCCGCGTCATATTGGTGACTGGCTCGGTAGGTTGTGGCAAGTCTACCCTGGTAACTAAAGTGCTTGTGGAGGCAAAGCAGCAAGAGCGAAATCGAAAGAGGAGCCGCAATCTAATTGTTCTGAAGATTGATCTGATCGATGAAGTAAACGAAGAAGCTAGAGACACAGCCGTTACACTGTGGAGATACATTGAGGAGCAGTGGTATAAGGAGCAACAGGAGTCCTACACTATTGAAGCTCTCAGGAGATACTTTGAGAGAGAGATATCAGGTCTGCGGCGTGAACAGTTTGCTGATGTAATACATCATGATGAGTCTGCATTTATCCGGAAAGAGGCTGAACTACTGAATCA
>DATLZJ010000293.1:0-3911 GCA_035574055.1 Caldilineaceae bacterium | reverse complement strand
CGGGCGCGCGCCTTGCGCGCCGTCACATCCTTGGCGTGCTCGCGTGCCTGGCGTGGGTTGAAGGCCATCATTGCCAGGTCGCCCAAGCTACTGCCGATCTGCTGGAGCTGCTCGACCAGGCCGCCTTGTTGGGCAAGGATTTTGCGCCAGAGCGCGCGGTCTTCCTCGGTCACCGGTCTGCCGTTGATCTGGAAAAGCCGCTGGCGGGGCAGCGAATCGGGCGAGCCGGCATTGTTGCCTGCGCCCAGCAGGTCACAGATTGCCAGTGCGCCGCGGATGCCCGTATCCATCAATGCCTGGCGGATGGTCTGCTGGATCGGCTCCCAGAAGGTGTGCCAGACGCCGCGGCCCTCGTGGATCTCATCCACCACCATGTCGAGCCGGTCATTGTCCAGCGCGGCGTAGCGGCTGACCAGATGGGCCAGCAGCGTGTGCCACAGCCCCTGCACCCGTTGCAGGTCGGCGGCGGGCATGGGGCTGCGCGGGTCGGTCAGCGAAGGGCCGGCGGCAAAGCGCCGCACCAGGTCGGCCACAAAGGCCCGCTGCCAAAACTCGACCAGCGATTCATGGGGCGCGACCAGCGCCGACGTAGCAAAGCCGCTGTAGACCAGGAAGTGCCCCCGTTTGGCGCGCCGCTCGCCGGTCACTTCCCCCGCCGCGCCGGAGAGGTCATAGAGGCGCTCGCGCACTACGTTGACCTCCAGCCCCAGGATTTCGCTGCTCAGGTGGCTGATGGCGGTCATCTGGATCAGGTGGGCGGCCATGTTCTCGGCGTCGGTCTTGCGAGCCAGGCTGCGCCCATCGCGGTTGGTGCGCCCGATCAGAAAGATGAAGTCAAAGGGCGCATAGGGGGTGTCGGGCAGCTCTCGCTGCTCAGAGGGGTAGAGCGCCCGGAAGGATTGGGTCTCCTGGAAGTAGTTCAGCTCCTTGAGCGCTGCATAGGCATTGGCGCGGATGCGCCGCCGCTGGAGGTCGCTGGTGATCTCGTTCTCCAGCACGTCGGGCAGGAAGAAGATGCCGACGATGCGGGCGTTGTTGCGGACTTGGGCGCGGATGCGATGGGCGGTGTCCATAAACATGCCCGACCCCGTGCCGCCGCAGAGGCTGCTCACGACATAGATGAGCTGATAGTTGCCCACCACCGGAAAGCCCCGGTTTTGGGCCAGTTCCATATCGCGAATCTTATCCAGGTTGGTGAGCTTGGTCTCCAGCAACTGCTTGAAGGTGACATAGTTGCGGAAGAAGCAGAGCCGCCCGATGGGCCGGAGCTGCTTGGCGCCGTTGTGGATGTAGCCGAGGGGGATGGACGGATAGTTCCACCAGCGGGCGATCTCCGGGTGTTGGTCCAGGTTGGCGACCAGGCGCGTGGCGTCGAACTTGCCCATATAGGCAAATTCGTCGGCAAAGAGCGGCTCTTGGTCGAGCCGGTTGACCAACGGCTCGGTGTCCAGCGCCAAAAGCTGGATCATGCCGGGGAGCTGGTCGCCGCCCCACACGTTGCGGAGGCGGCGCTTGACCGCGCGCACCGTATTGGTGCCCATGCCCCCGACGCCGACGACCATGGTCGGGTAAATGGTGGGTTTATCGTAACGCTGTGTGGAATTGTTCATACCGTAGGCTTATGCTCTGAATCACCAGCCGCTCTGAATCACCAGCTTGTGTTCCACGGGTCGCCGAGCGGCTTGTTACTCTGGCTTCCCTGGGCGCCGCTGGCCGAATAGGCGGGCGTTGCGCCGTCGCCGCTTGCCCAGACGCTGCCCCACTCGGAGCTACCCCAGGCCGCTTCCGCGCGCGGGAGCGCGGATGCAGCCGAGGGCAGCGGCGCAGTTGGCTCCGGGGCCGCGCTGCGGGCAATCGCGTCGCGGGTCGCCGCCTGGGCTACCTGCTCCAGCTCGGCGTCATCCAGCCCTCGGCCCCGGATGCGCGCCACCAGCAGCAGCAGCAGCAGCAGCGTCAGCGGCCCGGTGCAAATGACCCAAGGCAGGCTATAGACCGGCGCCACAAAGGGCGCCAGGTAACGCTGGTAGAGGCTGGGGCTGCGGAAGTTGAAGTTGACCGTCTTCTCATCGCCCTCCAGCCCGGCAATCGCCAGCCGTAGCTGGCCGCTGTAGAAGGTGCCGCGCCACTGGTCCGCCGGAATGGCCTGGCGGGCAATAAAGGTGATGGGCACCTCGTAGAGGCCGGCCTCATTGGGCGGGCCGGTCACCTCCACCGCGGGCACATCAATTGCGGCGTCGTCCAGGGTCACGGGCGGCGCCCCTTCCTCGCTGGCGCTGCCCGTAGCTTCCAGACCGGCCAGCTCGACGACGAAAGGCGTCTTGCCGTTGAAGCGGATGAGCAACGTCTCTTGCACGCGCCGCCCGGCAGCTTGCAGGTCGTCCAGATGCAGGTCGCCGCCCACAATGGACCACTCGACACTGGCGACCCGGCTCTGCCAGCCAAGCTGATTTGGGATCACATCATAGTCTTCGTTCGGGCCTCTCAGCCTGATCAGCCCGATACAGGTCGCGGGCTGGACCGGACCGGCGCTGGTCAGGCGCAGGGGCAAGACCGTACGCCCATCTACTTCCGCCAGGTCGCCGGCCACCAGGCTGATGTCACTGCATGAGCTTTCGAGCAGCTCTGCCGTGATCTTGAAGGGGCGCCCGGCAAAGCTGACGGGCACGGCGCTCTCTTGATCCAGCCGGAAGTTGGGCGATGTGTCGAACAGCACCTCCCCAAAATCAATACCCTGGCTATCCAGGCGCGCCACCGGACGGTCCACCGTCAGGCTGACGGGCAGCGTCTCGCCGGGGCGAATGTTGACGCTCATGGGCCGGCCTGCCGGGTTGGTGGCCTCGAGGGTGATCTCGCCCGTGTAGGAGCCGGGGCGCAACGACTCTAGCCCCAGCACCCGCAGCGAGGTTTGAACCGTGCCTTCCTCCGGCACTTCCTCGTTGAAGTCCAGCGTGACCCCTGGCACTTCCTCGCCGGTTTCGGCGTTGCGCAGGACGATGGAGGCAGCCAGATGGCCGATCTCCTCCTGGGTGCCCGACCCCAGCTCCACCGGCCAGCCTTCCGGCGGCATTTGGCCCAGGTCGAGCTGGGTGGGCAGGCCGCGCAGATAGACCGCCGGCGCCAGTTCCAGGCTGGTCTCGGCCCAGTCGCTAAAGCGAATGTTGTCCATCTCGCCCTGAACGATGAAGTATATCTCATAGGCGCGGCCGTCGGTCGGGCGGAAGTTCTCGTCGGTGCAGACGCCGTCTGCGCAGGTCAGGTTGGCCTGGTAGACCAATGGCCGCTCATCGCCGGGGCCATCCTCGAAGACATACGCCGTGGCGGCCATATTGGCGACCGATGCGCCGGCCCCAAAGCTGACTTGCAGCCGGGCGCGCCCATCCTCCAACAGCCCCGGATCGTCGCGCCTGGGCGAAAAGACCTCTGCGGTCGGCAACCCCTCACGCGCTTCGAGCCGGAAGGTGCGCACCAGTTGCAGCGGCTGGGTATCGCCGCCGAGCTGGAGGCGCACGGTGGTTGGCTCCTCGCTTAGGAGCAGCGCGCGCGTATTGTCTTGGCCGAACGGCTCCATCTCAAGATTGTTTTGATTGACGCCCTGGCCGGAGCCGTTGTAGATGAGCGGCTCGCCAGCGCCCGGCCCGACGGCTCGCGCCAGCAGCAGCGGCGGCTTGCCCGCCGGATAGTAGCGCACCGACGCCTGGCTGTTGGCAAGGCTGGGCGGCGGGTTGAGCAACTCCGGATAGCTGGCGGCGCGGATCACCGCAAACCCACTGGGGTCGGCGGTCTCGGCGGTCCAGGCGCCCTCGGCCAGGCTGCTCGACTCCAGGACGTTCACATCAATATTGGGGTCTTCCAGAGGGCGGAAGGTAAGCATGGGCGCGCCGTCGCGGCTCAACCCGGTCAGCCCGCCGCGC
>DATLZJ010000292.1:0-7739 GCA_035574055.1 Caldilineaceae bacterium | reverse complement strand
TTGTAGGCACGGCGGGTTGGCGCATCGGCGCGACCTTAAGCTCAGATGCGTTGAGCATGGCGGTCGGCGTGCTCTTTGGGGTCATGGCAGGCGTTCCGGCGGCGCTGCTGGTGTTGGCAGGCAGCCGGCAGCGTGAGCCGGTAGAGCGGCGCAACCCCTATAGCGGTGAGATGCGGGGGCCGCTCTTGCCGGCGACTCATCCCTACCTGCCGCCGCAGCCGCCGGTGATCGTCGTGGCTCCCCAACCCTCCGCGGCGCAGCCGGCGAGCAGCGCCGGCTTTGGCTCAAGTTGGGAGCCGGTGAGCCGGCCCGCCCGCCAGTTCAAGGTAGTCGGGGCGCAGGATGAGTTAGTCGAGGATTGGTGATCGGCAGATCTCTGCAACCGCAACAGAGGGGAGCGGCAGCCGCCGCTCCCTTTTGTGTTGAGCCATCATTGGACAACCAGCCGGTAGAGGCCGCCGCTCAGGTCGGTCAGATATAGCTCGCCTGCTTCATCCTCGCCGAACGAGCTGACGCTTATTCCAGTATCGAGCATAGCATGGGTGGCCCAGCCGCCGCTGCCGTCGGGGACAGTGGCCCAGAGCGCGCCGCTGCAATAGTCGGCGAAGAAGTAGACGCCCTGGATGGCCGGGAACTGCTCGCCACGGTAGACATAGCCGCCCGTCACCGAGCAATGGCCGCTGTGATCATACTCGGCGACAGGCAAGACCAACCCCTCCGTGTTGCACTCGCGCTGTTGGAAGCAGCGCGTCCCCTCCATGATCGGCCAGCCGTAGTTCCAGCCGCCGCCCAGTTGCTCCGCAGGCGTCCAGTTGACCTCCTCGATCTGGTTTTGGCCCACGTCGGCGATCCAGAGGTCGTTGGTGGCGCGGTCGAAGCTAAAGCGCCAGGGGTTGCGCAGCCCCACGGCCCAGACCTCATCGGCCACATCGGCCCCATTCCAGCCGGCGTTGACCCAAGGGTTATCGGGGGGGATGGCGTAGGGCACATCGGGAGCGCCGGTCACGTCCAGTCGCAGCATTTTGCCCAGGAGGGTTTCCGGGTTTTGGGCATTGCCAAAGCGGTCGTTGGCGCCGCCGCCGTCGCCCATTCCGATCCAGAGGTAGCCATCCGGCCCGAAGGCGATCATGCCGCCGTTGTGATTGCGGGCCGGCTGGGGGACCTCCAGCACAACAAACTCGGTGGCGGGGTCTGCCTGGTCGGCGCTTGGCTCAGGCGTCTGGAAGCGCGCGACGACGGTGCGCCCGTCGTCGCCGGTATAGTTGACCCAAAAGTAGCCGCTTTCGGCATAGGCCGGGTCGAAGGCCAGCCCCAACAGGCCCTGCTCGCTGCCGGAGCTAAGCACCCGGTCGGTCAGGTCCAGAAAGGGCGGCTCGACCACCTGGCCGTCGCGCAGGATGCGGATCAGGCCGGATTTCTCAAGGATAAAGAGGCGCCCGCTGCCGTCGCCGGCATGGGTGGCAAAGAGAGGGGCCTGTAAGTCTTGAGTCACCGGCTCCAGGGCCAGCATCACCTGCGCCGGGTCAAAGGCGGCTTGGGTTGCCGGGGCGTCTGCCGGTTCCTCTGTCGCGTCTGCGCCGGTGGATGGCTCTTCGGCAGGGGGCGCGGCGATGGGCGGGGGCGCGCCGGCCAGGGGCGGCGTCGGGGTGGGCGTGGCCGGGGGGCCGCCACAGGCAGCCAACAGGAGCATCATAGCGCCGGCCAGCGCGCCGGCAGCGCATCGCCGCACATATGAGCACGGAGGCGACCAAATACAAGCCATTGAGCCAGGTTGTCCTTTCTTCGATACGGTTCTTTGATACGGCAAACCGGATGCACCGGCATAGTATAAAGGGTCTCATCCCGTACTGCCAGATAACCGCGAGCAGCCAAGTAGCCGGCCCGCTCACTAGCTTCTGCTTCGTACACTGTGCATGGACAAAAAGTGAGCACCTTTTGGCCTAGAAGCTGGACAGCGACGGGTCTATGCTCGTCATAGGACCGCAGAGAGCTGAAATCGGCCTGGATACAGACTCCCTGAGCACCATGACATGGGTCATTGTTTCGGGAACAGAGGGAAGCGACCTCACCGTAGGTGCGCTATCCTAGCGCACGCTCTGGTCTGACATGCCTGTGCGGTAGGATACCGCACCTACGCGCTGCCGCCTGATACCGTGAACAGTAGCAGCGTTCACAAGTTTAGGAGCGAGACTACGCCGGAGCCGTGAGCCGCGGTTGGATTGGGTCCCCCTATCCATTGAGGCAGGAAATAGCGTTTTGCAGTGACAAGCGAAGGACAAAGGAGGTCCATCATGTCAACCCAAGAGAACAAGCAGCTTGCACGCCGGGCATTTGAGGAGGTCTGGAATCAAGGAAAACTTGAGGCCATTGATGAGATTTATGCACCCAACCAAGTCTCCTATGGTCTCGGCATGGAAGTGCCCCCCGGCGCACAGGGGCTGAAGCAGTTCGTCTCGATTTACCGCGCTGCCTACCCCGACACCCACTTTACCGTTGAGGATGTGATTGCTGAAGGCGACAAGGTGGCAGTCCGTTGGACCGCGACCGGCACTCACCGCGGCGAGCTAATGGGCATTGCCCCCACAGGCAAGCGGGTGACGGTGACCGGCATAGCCATCAGCCGCATTGAGAACGGCAAGATTGCAGAGAGCTGGAACAACTTTGACGCCCTGGGCCAGTTGCAGCAATTGGGTGTGATCCCCGCACCGGGGCAGAGCGCATAGATACCTCACGCGCCTGCACACATGGGCGGCCCGTGTGTGCAGGCGCGGCTATGCTGTACTATTCCGCTATTCGCTGCTCTTCGATCTCGCACCAGGGTTATAGTGGCTCCGTCCGGAGCGGCGCAGTGATGGTTACCTGGACGCCGCCGTCCGGAGGCGACTCGACCGCTAGATAGCCGCCGATCACGGCCAGCAAGGTGCTGTGGAGGGCCAGGCCGTTGCCGCCGCCCTCAGCCCGTAGCCCGGCCTCTGGGCTTAGGCCCACGCCATTGTCACGGACCACGATCTGAAGCTGCTCGCGGGTCGTGAGCGCCAGGGTGAGCCGGAGCAGATAGTCGGGCCGGTCGCCGCGGCCATGCAGGGCGGCGTTGCGCAGCGCCTCGCGCACCGCGCCCAACAGAATCTCGGCGGCCAGCGGGTCGGGCCGGCACGGCTCTAGCGCCTGCCACGTGACCGAGGCAAAGACGCCGCCAAATTCATCGTCCACCAAGGCGCGCAGCGCCTCGCCCAGATCATGACATTCGCAGCCGGGGGCGGGCAGGCGCTTCCGCTCGGCCAGCAGGTCGGCGATCTGGCGATGCACCCCGGCCAACGTCTGCATCACATCACCGATGCTGGTATCGCTGGCGCCTGTATCCGCCGCTGGCCGGTGGCCTAGCTGGTTTAGGCTCAACACCGCGCTGTGAAGCGCAGGCAGCACCTGGTCATGGAGCACGCGGCGGGTGTGGAGGTCCAGCACCCGCTGTTCGGTGACGCGCCGCCGTTGCAGCTCCATCAGCCGCCGCGCCATCTGCTCGCCTGCCAGAGTCTCGATGATCCGCTCGCCGCCTGTCTGGGCGATCTCCATCTCTTCCTGGCTGTACAACCCGCCGTCCTGTTTGGCGCCGGCAAAGAAGACGCCGATCCGCCCGCGCTCGGCCCAGAGGGGAATGGCCCAGTGATAGCCGGCAAAGCGGGCCGGGTCCAGCGCCATGACTTCGCTGCCCAGGCCAGGGGGCGGGTGAAGCGGCCGGCGAGGCGCGCCCGGTGGATAGACCAGCACAGGAGCCAGGGGCGCCAGGCTGCCCAGGGGAAGCAACTGGGCCTGGTCGGTCCCCAGCAGATCGCGGCAGATTAGTGCAAAGAGCGCCTGGGCGCGGGAAGCGCCGTCGGACGCAGGGGGCGGCGCGGCCATGGCCTGGCTGTTGACAAAGGGGCGCAGCCGGGCCATGAACTGTTCATGGGCCAGGAACGACCGCCGGTTGTAGAGCGCGTAAAAGGCAACCATCAGCAGCGCGGTCAGGAGCAGCGCGTAGATGGGGCGGAGGCGCACGGTCAGGCTCCAGCCGATCACCACGGCATACCCGGCCGCCAGGATCACCACATTCCGCCAGTGGCGCAGGAAGCTGCGCCGGGGCAGCACCTTGCCGGTAAAGACCTCATGGGCCACAACCGCCTGGCCGACCAGAAGCGATGCGCCGGCAATGCTCGCGGCCAGAAGCAGGTCAAACCAGGCCACCGTCTGGAGATGGATGATCGGCCAGGCGCCCGCGGCCGCGCTCGCCGCCAGGTAGGCGATCCAGCCGGCGACCAACAGGCTGACGGCCAGCAAGACGCCCGCCGTAGCCAGAAGCCAGGGATGCGCCCGCTGCCGGGCCTGGCTGGTAATGGGTTGCTCAGGCTGGGCGGGGCGACGCAGCACATCCAGCGAGAGGAGAATACAGGCGACCATCAGCGCCGGAAAGAGCAGCAGGCGGAGCAGGAGGCCAAAGGGCACGGCGGCGATCATCAACCGGCCATCGCCCTGGAAAAGCAGGGCTTGGGCGAAGGGCGGCACAGGGTTGGCGAGCAGGAGACTCAGTGTCAGCCAGAGTAGCCCGCCGCTCGTGACGACCAGCCCGGGCAGATGGCGGCGATAGAGAGGCGGGCGCGGACGCGTCCAAAAGCCGCCATACCAGAGGACGACCAGATACCAGATATAGGGCGAGATGGTGATGGCGAGCCAGCCGGCCCGCCACCAGACGTTGAGGCCATCGGCGTTGAGCGCCAGCTCCTGGCCCAGCATGGCCGTGTGGCTGACGAAAAAGGCCGCGCCGCCGAGTAGCCCGCCGCCCATCAGCCAGACGCCCCAGAGCCGGCGGTCGGCGTTGAGCAGCACTGTCAACCCCAGCCAGGCCAGCACGATCGTATTGAAGAGCGAGACCGCCAGCAGCCCCCAGTCCAGCAGAAAAAGGCCGCTCATGGCGTCCACGGCTCCCACTCGCCGCGCGCGTTGAGCGCATAGGCCACGCCGTTTTCGTCCCAGCGGAGCAGCCGCCCGCTCTGCACGATGAGCGCAGCGCGGGTGCGCGCCACCTTCTCATCGGTGGCGCTGTCGGCCAGTCCCCAAGCGGCGTAGATTTGGCCGTTGGTGCGGCTGATCGTGCGCTTATCGCGGAAGCCCAGTTTGGCCGCGATCTGTTCATTGGTCAGCCCTTGAGCCAGAAGCCGGGCCACGGTCTGTTCGTTTGGCTCCAGGAGCGCCAGGGGATTTTGCCGGTCAAGTTGGTGAACCTCCTGGATGCGCTGCTCAATCTCCGGTTCGATAAAGCTGCGCCCGTCCACTGCATCGCGCAACAGCGGCACGATCATCTCGGCCAACAAATAGGAAGACTTGCGCACATAGGCATAGTGGCTGAGGATGCCGGCGCGGCGAAAGGCGCGGTAATAGGTATCGTCGTCCTGGATGGAGTAAAAGACGACCGGCTGGCGCGGGAACTCCTGGCGAATGGCGACGGCGGCCTGGATGCCGTCCAGCGCGCCGGCCAGGGCTACATCCATCAGAATGGCGTCGGGCGCGCCCACGCGCAGGCAGAACGCCAGCGCATCTTCCCCGCGCGCTGCCGTGCCCACGACAGTCACGGCGCCGGTCGCCTCCAGCCCATTCTTAAGCGCCGCCTGGAGGCGCAGGTTATCTTCCACAATCAGGGTTTGGATCAACTCGACCTCCTACGTCAAGCACTCAGGTGCGTCTGGGCGCGCACCCAAACCGTCGCCCTCGACCCTACGGCTGCGGTAGGGTGAGCGAAGACCGGATTGCTTATCCTAGAAACGCTCATCTGTGTAGAAAGGGTTCTCGCTCGATGCGTGTCAAGATGATCCTGCCGGCGCTGACCGAGGCCAAAAGCCCCTACTTCCGGCCCATCAAATACTCGCTCTTCCCGCCGCTGGGGTTGGCGACGCTGGCCGCCTATCTGGACGAAGATGATGAGGTGGTGATCCAGGACGAGCATGTGGAGACGCTTGACCTGGACGACGAGCCGGAGCTGGTCGTTATTCAAGTCTACATCACCTCGGCCTACCGGGCCTATCAACTGGCCGACCTCTACCGGGCGCGGGGCGCGTATGTGGCATTAGGCGGTCTGCATGTCACCTCTCTGCCCGACGAGGCAGCGCGCCACGCCGACTCCATCTTTCTGGGGCCTGGCGAGGACACCTGGCCGGCCTTCCTGGCCGACTACCGGGCCGGCAGGCCGCGCCCCCGCTACCAATCCACCGAGCGCACCTTGCTGCATGTGCCGCCCATTCGCCGCGACCTCATCAAGCGCCACCTCTACCTGGTGCCCAACTCGATTGTGGTCTCGCGCGGCTGCCCCCATGTGTGCGATTTCTGTTACAAGGAAGCCTTCTTCCAGGGGGGCAAGAGCTTCTATACCCAGACGGTGGATGCGGCGCTGGCCGAGATCGAGCGGCTGCCGGGCCGCCATCTCTACTTTCTGGACGACCACCTCTTCGGCCATGCCCGCTTTGCCGAAGCCCTCTTCGAGGGAATGAAGGGGATGGGACGGCTCTGGCAGGCCGCCGGTACGGTGCAATCGGTGCTGAAGCCGGGGCTGCTGGAGAAGGCGGCGGCGGCAGGGCTGCGCAGCCTCTTTGTGGGCTTTGAAACCCTCAACCCCGACAGCCTGCGCGAGCAGCGCAAACACCAAAACCTGGACCGGGACTACGCCGCGGCCATCCGGCGGCTGCACGACCTGGGGGTGATGGTCAACGGCAGCTTTGTCTTTGGCATGGACCACGACGACGAGGGCGTCTTTGAGCGGACGGTCGCCTGGGCCATCAGCCAGGGCATCGAGACCGCTACCTTTCATATCCTGACCCCCTACCCAGGGACGGCGCTCTACCAACGGCTGGAGGCCGCAGGCCGGATCACCAGCCGCAACTGGGACCTCTATGATACGCGCCATGTGGTCTATCGTCCGGCCAGCATCCGCCCGCAGGCGCTGGAGGCAGGGTACTGGCGGGCCTACCGGGACTTCTACCGCTGGAGCGCCATCTGGCAGGGCGCGCAGACCAAGGCTGACCTCATGGGCAAGCTGCGCCATCTGGCCTATGCCGGAGGCTGGAAGAAGTTCGAGCCGCTGTGGGATTGGGTGATCCGCGCCCAGCGGGTGAGCCGGCTGCGCCCGGTGCTGGAGGCCGTCTTATCTCAGTTTGGCAAGCTTGCGCCGGGGCAAGCCGCGCCTAAGGATGTGTCACTCCACCGTCACCAGCGGGCGCAACTGCTCGATGGTGGCGGGGCCGATGCCGGGGACGCGCTCCAGGTCGTCAATCGAACTGTAGGGGCGGTTGGCGATGATCGCCTCGGCCTTGGCCGGGCCGATGCCGGGCAGGCTCTCCAACTCGGCGGCGCCGGCGGTGTTGAGGTTGATGGGGCCAGGGGCCGCGGCGGGCGCAGGCAGAGCAGAGGAGCGCGTCTCGGCGGAAAGCCCTGCAGGCGGCGCAGCGGCAGACTCGTCTACAGTGGGCACATGCACTTGCCCGCCGTCAACCAGGGGCGTCGCCAGGTTGACCGCGGCGGCATCGGCCTCAGGTAATAGGCCGCCGGCTGCCTCCAGCGCATGGCCGACGCGTGCGCCGGGCGGCAACTCGTAGAGACCGGGCGCGGCGACCGCGCCGCTGACATAGACGACCAGGGGCGCGACTGTCGGCGTGGGGCTGGGTAGGGGCGCAGGCGTCGCTGTGGGCGGCGGGTGGAGGACAATCGGCGGCGGGTCG
>DATLZJ010000291.1:0-6840 GCA_035574055.1 Caldilineaceae bacterium | reverse complement strand
CCGCCGCTACGATGAGCTGCTGGCCGGCCAGGAGCTGACCTTGCCCTATGTGGCTGCCCAGGCAGAGCCGGTCTGGCATCTCTATGTGGTCCGCACTGCGGCGCGCGACCGGCTCGCCGCGCACTTGAACGACCAGGGTATCGGCGTGGGCATCCACTATCCGACTCCACTGCACTTACAGCCTGCCTATAGGGACCTGGGATACCGGGCTGGATCGTTGCCGGTGACCGAAGCAGTAGCAGCGACCTGCCTGAGCTTACCGCTCTACCCTGAGCTGACCGAGGCCCAGCAGGACCGGGTCGCCGCAGCCGTCATTGCGTTTTTAGAGGAGCGGATCACGGCATGACCGTTGCCCAGCGGCTTGAGGCGCTCAACGCCGTTGCCGCAGCCGCCTCGACGGCGGCTGCCGCGGCGCCGGCAGCCGCGCCGGCCATTACTGTCGTTATTCCGGCCCGCAACGAAGAGGCCACGGTGGGCGCGGTGGTCGAGCGCGCGTTTGCCGCGTTTGCCGAGCTGGGACGGCCGGGCGAGGTGCTGGTAACCGACGACGGCAGCACCGACGGCACCAGCGCGGTGTTGCGCCGCCTCTGTGAGCATTACCCGGCCCTGCGCATCTTTACCCACCGCCGCAGCCAGGGAATGACCGCGGCGCTCCAGCGGATGTTTGACGAGAGTCGCGGCGACTTGATTGTGCTTATTCCGGCGGATATGGAGTCGGACCCGTTGCTGGACATACCGGCGTTGGTGCGCCATCTGGAGGCGAATGACCTGGATGCGGTGGCCGGCTGGCGGCAAGGGCGGCGCGACCACAAGGTGATCGCCAGCGGCATTTACAACCTGGTGATGCGCAACCTAGCGGGGGTGCCGGTCCATGACGCCAACTGGATCAAGGCCATGCGCCGGGAGGTGGTCGAGAGCTTTCCGCTGCTGCGCAGCGACTGGCATCGCTTTTTACTGATGATCGCCGTCCACCAGGGCTTTCGGGTGGGTGAGGTCAAGACTTCCTATAGGCCGCGCGCCGCGGGCAGCAGCAAGTTCGGCTGGGAGCGCATCCCGATCAGCTTTCTGGATGTGCTGGTGGTCAAGTTTCTGCTGACCTTCAGCCAGGCCCCCATGCGCTTTTTTGGCGGCCTGGGGCTGATCGGCATGGCGATCAGCCTGCTTACCTTCCTCTATCTGACCGGCCTCTATATATTTGCCCAGACGCAGCAGCGCCCGATCTTTATCGCCGCGGGCATTCTTGCGGTCATTAGCGTGCTGCTCTTGCTGGTCGGCTTCCTGGCCGAGTTGATCGTGAGCCAGGGGGCGCGCATTGCCCACCTGGAGCGCCGGCTCGGCGAGCGCAGCCGCCCCTCAGAGTAGAGCGCGCCGCAGGCTAGTCGCCGGCGACAATCCGCACCTGCCCGCATTCAGCCGTATGAGGCAGCGGCTGTCCGCCGGCGTCGGCAAGACCGACGATGATCGGATAGGTTCCCGGCGGCGTCACCGGGTTGAGGTTCACGTCAATCTCGTCGCGCACAAACTCGCCGGGCGTCCAGGTGCTTGTCGGCCAGAGGCGCAATGTCTCGGTTGGGCGGTGCAGCCGGTCGCCCCAGACGCCTTCCGGCCCCACCATCTGCGCGGTCGCCACATAGTCGTGCGCCAGCGGCTGCGTCGCCTCCCACCACAGCCGCAGGTGCACCCAGCCGCTTGGCGGGTGCATCATCTGGTCCTCTGCGGCTACCTCCGGCGTGATGATCTCACACGCGGCCAGGCGTAGCCCTGACGCCAGCTCGGCTGCCGGATAGACGGCGCTGGGGCCAAGCAGCGGTAGAGACTTGAATTTTGCCTGAAGCATATAGCCGGTCAGCTTGATGCCGGCGGGATACTGTTCGGTGATCAGCGGGAAGCGGGTTGCAAGCCAGCCTTCCACCAGCCGCGCGTCGTCCACCCCTTCCAGGTGACTTTGGGTCAGCCAGAGCGTCGCCGCGCCCAGCTCGACAATGCCGTTGAGCGGCGGCGCGACCACTTGCTCGACCTCCTCGGCGCGCAGGGCAGCGCCGAAGGGAAAGAAGATGGGGAGCTGCGCGAAGCTCATGCGCTGGCGGACGTACCACTCCAGCGGCTCGCGGGTGTACTCCACATGGGCGACGGCTGCGCCGGGCAGGCCGGGGCTGGCCTGCTGGTAGTCCACGATGTAATCGGCAGCGGCGCGCCAGTTCTCGCGGGCGCGGGCGGGCGTCCAAAGAGGAGGCAGGGCGGCCAACAGCAGCCCGGCGGCGACACAGCCCGCGCCCAGGCCAATGGGCCGGATGCTCGCCAAGAGTGCGGCGCAGCCGCGACCGATGGCCCACAGGGTGAAGGGGGCCAGGAAGAGCAGGTAGCGGTCCTCGGCGAAGATGGAGCCGCTGCGGCTCAAGAGCAGGTTGGCGATCAGCAGCGGCGCGCCCAGCCAGAGGGCAAGCCAGAGCCGGTCCACGCGCGCGGAGGCAGCCGGCCGCGGCCAGGGCCACACCAGCCCGATGATGACAAGGACGCCAAAGAAGGCCAGCGCGGCCAGCCGCGCCGCATCCGGCCAGTCCACGCGCCAGATGGTGTCGGTCTGGAGCAGGCGGAGCAGATTATCGCTGAAGTTGGCGAAGGCGCGGCCGGGCGTGCCTTCGGCGCGGTTGACTGACCAGGCGTTGCGCGCCAGCGGCAGAAAGAGCAGCCCTGCCACGGCCAGCGCCGCCGCTCCCTCGGCAAAGCGGCCCCAACGCCGCTCGCGCCAGAGCAGCGCCGCCAGCGTCAGCCCCGCAGCAGGCAGGACGAAGGCCGAAAAGAGATAGCTGTAGAGCGCCGCCTCGATGGCGACCACGGCCACGCTCCACCAGAGGAGGCGGTGAGCGGCGCGCTCGCCGGTCCAGCCGCGCCAGAGGGCATAGGCAAACCAGACGATGGCGGTCGCGGCGGGCTGGAACATGCGCAGCTCCTGGCTGTACCAGACCAGCAGCGGCGAGAGCGCGACCAGTAAGCCTGCCAGCCGGCCTGCCGCCCGCGTGCCGGTGGATGCCGCCAGCCGCAGGATGCCCCAGACCGTCAGCGCGCCCAAAAGGCTGCCCAAGACGCGCAGCGCGACGTCGCTTTGGTCCAGCCCAATCAGCGCCAACCCTTGCTGCCAGAGGTGAAGCACGCTGTAGTAGACCGGCGGGTGCTTTTCCTCGACCAGGGGAAAGGTCTTTTGCCAGATGAAGCCGAGGTCGGAGCCGGCCCAGCGCAGGCTGACGGCCTCGTCAAACCAGATGCTATGGTAGTCGAGCCGCCAGAGGCGTACGGCCAGACCGAGCAGCACGATGGCAACGTCCGGCCAGGGACCGGCCAGCCGCTGCCAGACGAGAACCCGGCGGGCGCTTTGGGGCAGGGAGAGGGGTGCAGCCATATGCGTCAGCCGGTGGGCAGCCCCAGCGCGTTCACCGGCGCCCGTAGGAAGTAGCGGCGATAGGCGCGCACCTCGGCCAGTTGTTCCTCAAGCTCCGCCTGGATCAGCTTGGTCTCCTCGGCGTTGGGCGTGCTGCCATTGCGCGCGATCTGGACCGTATCGCTGCTTTGCCAGGCGACCAGCGTGATCTGGCCCTGGCTCTCCAGCCAGAGCAGGCTCAGCCGGATGATGCCCTCCGTCGCGCCCAGGCGCGCCGCCATGCGGTTGATATGCAGCACGTTGTCCCGCTGCAGCGCGTATTTGCACATGCCGGCTACCTGGCGCGTCACGATCTCCAGGGTATCCTGACTGGTGAGGCGGCCCAGCAGGTAGACCTCATCGGGGCGCAGCGTATCGTAGAGCCAGCGGAGCACTTCGGGCGAGGGCGGCGCGGAGTAGATCACCAGGGGCCGGCCTTTGGCGCTGCGCTCGACCTGGAACCGCGGGGCGTAGGGGACGGGATGAGCCGGTGTGTCCACTTGCAGCCCCTCGGCGTACCAGACGGCTTGGGATGGGCCGGGCACACCGTCGAGGCCGGGCGTCCGGCGCAGGTCGTGGGCGCGCACCGCGGCCAGCGCGGCCACAGCGATGGCTTCCTGCTCGCTGGGGCGGCTGGCGACATAGGTGAGCTGGAGCTTGCGCTCTCCGCGGAATTCGTTGATGCCGATGGTGTACACCAGGTCCAGAGGGGATGGGGGGAGGTCTACGTCGGCGCTCTTGAACCAGAGGACGGGCAACGTCGCGCCGGCGTGGCTGCGCATCACCAGGCTGCGATGCTCGCCGTCTCGCCCCAGCCGCCGGTCTTCCACCACGGTGAGGCCGGGGGTCATGAAGTGGGGGCACGGGTTGCCGTTGCCAAAGGGAGCCAGGCGGCGCAGTTGCTCGGCCAGGTGCATGTCAATTCCGTCCCAGGGCGCAACGGCGTCAATGACCAGGCCGGGCGGCGTTTCCGGCGAGCGGTGTAGCTCGATCTGGCGGTGTAGCTCTCGGCGAAAGCGGTCTATGTTCTCCGGCAGCAGGCTGAGGCCGGCCGCGCCGGGGTGACCGCCGTGGCTCAACAGGAGGGGGCCACAAGCGGCAATGGCTGCGCCGATGTCCACACCTGGGATGCTGCGGGCGCTGCCCCGCGCCGGCTCGCCGGGCGGGGTGAGCAGGAGCACAGCCGGCTTGTGAAATTCTTCGGCCAGGCGCGAGGCGACGATACCGACGATGCCGGCGTGCCAGGCGGGATGGGCCAGCACCAGCCCGTTGAAGTCGAGCAGCGCCGGGCTGCGCTCGAGCATCTCCATGGCGACGGCGGTGATCTGGCTGGTGAGCAGGCGGCGCTGCTGGTTGAACCGTTCCATGCGGGCGGCAAGCTGGCCGGCGCGAATCGGGTCGCGCGTGGTCAGCAGCTCCACCGCGACGGTGGCGTCGTCCAGCCGCCCCAGGGCATTCATTCGCGGGCCAAGCTGAAAGCCGATGGCCTCCGCATCCACCGCGCTGGGCGTCAGCCGCGCCACCTCCATCAGCGCCAGAAGGCCGGTGCGCCGGGTCGTGCGCAACCGCTCTAAGCCGAGCTGGAGCAGATAGCGCGCATCGTGGACCTGTTCGGCCACATCGGCGACGATGCCCAGCGCCACCAAATCGAGGAATTCCTCCTCCTCGCCGCTGCGACCACAGAGGGCATAGAGCTGCTGCACCAACTTATAGGCCACGCCGACGCCCGGCAGCGTGCGCAGGGAATCGCCCGGCGGCTGGAGCTTGGGGTTGACCAGCGCATCGGCGCGGCGCACGCTGGCCGCGCCTGCCTGCGCCGGCGACATTCCCCAGAGCGGGTCCGCCGCCGGGTCTAACTCTTGTAGCTCAACGGGCAGGTCGTGGTGGTCGGTGACGACCACTTCAAGACCTTGGTCCTTGGCAAAGCCGATGGCCTCGCCGTCGGTGATGCCTGTATCGCAGGTCAAGATCAGGTCGGGCCGGCCCGCGGGGTCGGCGAGCTTTTCCTTGAGCTTGCCCAGCCGGATGCCGTGGCTCTCGCGGAAGCGGTTGGGCACATGAAAGCGCACCTGCTCATCGCCCGCTTCATCACCCATCAGGCGGCGCAGCGCCGCCACCAATAGCGAGGTGGAGGTCTGGCCGTCTACGTCAAAGTCTCCCCAGACCAAGATGCGCTTGCGCTGAGTGATGGCGCGGTGCAGGATGTGGGCGGCATGTTCGACGCCCAAGAGCGCAGACGGCGGCGCGGGCCGGTAGAGCGACGGGTCCAGGAAGGCGCGGGCGCGGGCCGGGTCGGTATGGCCGCGTTGAGCCAGCAGCCTCGCCACCAAAGGGTGGCCGCCCACGGCAGCGATTAGCTCCGGCGAGGGCTGGACGGCAGGCAGCAGCGACCAGGTGGCGGGCATGGCAACAAGCGCGGTCAGAGGGCTAAAAGGCGATTTCGGCTACATCGTCGAGGCTGAAGTGGAGCGAGATCGAATCGGGCGAATGCTCCTCGATGTACTCCAACTCCTCCAGATCGTCCACATGGCCGGGCAGCACGCCCCGGTTGCAGCGGCTGCGATAGGCGCAATAGCGGCAGAGGCGGGCGCGGTTGGCCTCGGTGTCAGGAGCCAGCGGGAAGTCTTCGATGGCGCTGCCGGCTAGGATGCGCTGTACCAGCGCCTTGAGCTTGCGGCCATTTTCGGCATGTTGGGCCTGATCATAGCGGATGATGATGGGTTGATTGGGCGCGGCGGTAAACCAGTAGCGCATCTCCACCTGCTCCGGGGCGATCTCGCCCCAGCCGAGGGCAGGCGCGGCCTCGACCAGCACATAGAGGTAGACCAGGGTCTGAAGGCGCTGGCGCAGGGTGGACGGCTCCGGGCGGCGGCGACCGGTCTTCCAGTCCACGATCACGACCCGCCCTTCCTCATCGGCGGCGATCAGGTCGTACTTGGCCGCCAGCCGGTAGACCCGGCCCGGCGCGGTGATGTCGCCTTCGGTCGGAGCAGAGAGCGCCAACGGGACGGTCAAGACGCGCTCAACCTCAATGCGCCCGCTGGGCAGGTCGCTGGGCCGGTAGGACTGGTAAGCGGCGAACCAGGCATCCAGCGGCGCCGGCAAGCTTCGTGTGAGCAGTCCCAGGTCCAGCCCAATTTCGGCCCGCTGCACCAGCAAGTGGAACTGCGCGCCCAAGCGCATGAGCAGCTCATGATCCTGGACTGGTTCCGCCTCGATGGCGGGCCAGGGCAGGCGCTGGACATAGGCCAGCCAAAAGCGACGGGCGCAGTCGGCAAAGGCTTGCAGGCTCGACTGGCTGAATGAGAAGTCATCGGGCAGCAGCGCGGCGCGAGCGGGCTGGGTAGATCGGTCTAGCTCCATAGGCGGCATCATAGCACAGGGCAAGGGTGCAGACCAAGCGGCGGGCGATGCCAAGGAGGGGG
>DATLZJ010000290.1:0-4412 GCA_035574055.1 Caldilineaceae bacterium | reverse complement strand
CGTCCACTCGCAGCGTATATTCAAGGCTTACCACCACGCCGTGCTCAACCCGTTGCTTATCTGTCATACCATTTCTACTTTCTGCCCAAAGGCGTCTAGATTGCAGAGGCTGCTTTCCGTGCGACTGCAATGCGATTTTATCCCCCTCTGTCGAGCCGTACCGTTTGCCACTATACAACTGGAGCAGTAGCGCCGTCAACCGGCGCTAGCCCAAGCGATAGGCTTGCTTCGCCAGCCCGTAGGCCGCCGCGTGGACCATCTCGGTCGCGTCCTCCAGGTCAATCACGCTCCGCACCACCAGGTTCGCCAGCCAGTTGGCGTCTACCCGCCGGGCCAGGTCGTGGCGCGCCGGAATCGAGGGATAGGCGCGGGTGTCGTCGTTGAAGCCAACCGTATTATACAGGCCCGCCGTCTCGCTGACTGCCTCGCGGAAGCGCATCATGCCGTTCCAGCTATCATAGAACCACCAGGGCGGCCCCAGCTTCACAGCCGGGTAATGGCCGGCCAGGGGAGCCAGCTCGCGGGAAAAGGTCGTCTCATCGAGCGTAAAGAGGATCAGGGTGAAACCAGGCGCATTGCCGAAGCGGCTCAAGAGCGGGCGCAGGCTGCGTGTGAACTCGCCGGCCTGGGGGATGTCCGCGCCCATATCCGGGCCAAAGCGCTCGTAGAGCACGGGGTTATGGTTGCGAAAGGAACCGGGGTGAAGCTGCATCACTAGCCCATCCTCGACGCTCATACGCGCCATTTCCATCAGCATATGGCCGGTGAAGCGCGCCGCGTCCTCGGCGCTGGCTGCGCCGCGCAGCGCCCGCTGGTAGATGGCTTCGGCCTCGGCGTCGCTCAACGCTTCCGTATAGGCGCTGGATGCGCCGTGGTCGGTCGCGGTCGCGCCCATGGCCTTGAACGCCTCCCGCCGCTGCTCCAGCGCCTGGATGTAGGTCCGGTAGCTGCCGGCCTCGATGCCGGAGACCTCACTGAGCCGGTCAATCTCTTGCCGCCAGGTGGGTGTATCCAGGTTGACCACGCTGTCGGGCCGGAAGGTAGGCACGATGCGCCCATGCCACCCTGAGTCGCGGATCGCCTGATGGTGGGCCAGGGTCGAGGTCGCCGGATCGGTGGTGGCAAGCACTTCAATGTTGAACCGCTCATAGAGGGCGCGCGGGCGATACGCCGGCTCGGCCAGCTTCTCGGCGATCTGGTCGTAGATCGCCTGCGCCGTATCTGGGCCGAGCTTCTGGCGTACCCCAAAGACATCATACAGCTCATGGTTGAGCCACATGCCGGTCGGCGTGCCACGAAAGAGGTAGTAGTGGTCGGCAAAGAGCTGCCAAACCTTGCGGTGATCGCTCTCAACAGGCGAGCCGTCGCGCGGCGGGATGCCGAGCCGCTCCAGTGGGATTCCCTGGGAATAGAGCATCCGAAAGACATAGTGGTCGGGGATGATCAACAGCTCGGTGGGTGTGCCGAACCGGTAGTCGGGGTCGGCAAAGAGCCGGGGGTCTACATGGCCGTGAGGACAGATGAGCGGCAGATGGGCCACCTGCTCGTATAGCTCCAGGGCAATGCGCTTCTGCGCCGGATCAGGGTCGAAGTAGCGGTCATGGGGCAGCCGCAGCAGGGTATCGGCGGGCATGTGGGTCTCCAGTCTAGGTCTGATTGAGGCCAGGCATGGGCCGGCGCGCCCGGCTCACGCCATCGGCTTGCGGAGGAGGGTCGCCTTTAGCTCTGAGTATAGCAGCAGCCCAAGAGACGCCTCAAACTCGACATGGGCAGAGCCGAGGCCGCCGCCTAATCGAATTGTCGGTTTAACTGCTTTGATCTATCATGCCTCCATACTTCTGGCTTGTCTGACAGGAGAGGCTCCCCATGCGTGTACCGACCTCCAAAACCGGCTTCATCCACCGCCTGGGCAAGTCGCTCTGGCTCGTCCTGGCGCTCCTGATAAGTATCGCTGCCTTCTGGCCCGGCGCTTCAGCCCAAAGTATCCGCATTGTCTCACTGGCGCCTCTCCCACCTTCTGAGGATGGCGAGGCGCTTGCTCGGCAGCCCATCGTAGCATCCACCTATGAGCCATCCCCCCATGAGCTATCGTACGAGCCGTCAGTCGTGGTGCTCTGGAATGAAGTCATGCTGGCGGCGATTCGCAATGGCTCGCCCCGCCCCACCGTGACGGCGCGCAACCTCTTTCTGGTCCACCAGGCCATGTATGACGCCTGGAGTCTCTATGACGCCCGCGCCATCCCCTCGGTGCTGTCGGCGAATCTGCGCCGTCCCCCGGAGGAGCAGACGCTTGCCAATAAGGCAGAGGCCGTCGCCAACGCCGCCTACCACATGCTCCACGCCGTCTACCCCGACTACGGCGCCCAAACCGGCGCCTATGACCGCCTGCTCGATGCGCTGGGCTATACGCCGGTCACCCAACCCGACCAAACGCCTGCCGGGATCGGGCTGCTGGCCGCGCGCGGTATTCTGCTCGACCGGGCCAATGACGGCTCCAATGCCATCCACAACTTCGCCGATTCCACTTCGGACATATACCCTGCGCTCTACAGCCCGCTCAACAGCGGCGACCCAACCGCCGCCAACGGTCTCTATGGGCCTAACTTCGACCCAAACCACTGGGAACCGATTTGGGTTGCGACCGGCGCGGTCAAAAATGAGCTAGGCGTCCCCATTGTGGACCCAACCAACCCTACCTCGTACCGCCCACAGAGTTTCCTGACGCCCCATTGGGGCGCGGTGCGCCCCTTTGCCCTCACCCACGGCGCACAGTTCCGCCCACCCGCGCCGCCCAAAATGGGGTCCGATGCGCTCTATGTAGATGCGCTGGGCCGCGTGATGACCAACGACGCCGCTTACCATATGCAGGTGGATGAGATATTACACATCAGCGCCAACCTTACCGATGAGCAAAAGGTCATCGCCGAGTATTGGGCCGATGGGCCACGGTCCGAGACGCCGCCCGGTCACTGGAACGCCCTGGCCCACGGCATCTCTGCCCGCGACCGCCATACCGTAGACGACGACGTGAAGCTCTACTTCGCCCTCAACGGCGCGCTCTTCGACGCCAGTATTGCCGCCTGGGACGCCAAGCGCGCCTATGACTGTGTGCGCCCCATCAGCGCCATCCGCTACAAGTACCGCGGCCAAATGGTCCAGGCGTGGGCAGGCCCGAACCAGGGAACCCAATGGATCAAGGGCGAAACGTGGCTGCCCTATCAAGACCTGACCTTTGTGACCCCTCCCTTTGCCGAGTTCGTCTCCGGCCACAGCACCTTCAGCGCCGCCGCTGCTACCGTCCTGACCCAGTTTACCGGCTCCAGCCGCTTCTACGACGGCAAGACGATTCTCTACAACGAAGATTTCAACCAGGACGGCGTGCCCGATCTGTTGGGCCAGCATGTGGTCAAGGCCGGCGGCAAGCTGTACGAGAACGGCCCCGCCTCGATGGTCGTGCTTCAATGGGAGACTTTCCAGGAAGCCGCCGACGAGGCCGGCATGTCGCGACGCTATGGGGGCATCCACTTCCAGGACGGCGACCTGCGCGGCCGCGAGATGGGCCGGAACATCGGCGTATTGGCCTTTGACAGGGCGCAAAGCTACTGGACCGGCGAGGGAATCAGATAACCAGGCAGACAGTGAGCGGAGCTGGCGATGAAGACGCGGCTGCGACAGACCGCCAAGCTATGCCATTGGGCGGCGCGCCTGCGGCTGCCGCTCCTCCTCCCACTTGCGGTACTGCTGGTTGCCCTCTGGACTCTCGACGGGGCGAGTCGCGCCGAAGCTAGGCCGCCCAGCTTTGCCAACCGCACCTATCCGGTCGAGCAGGTCTTTCATGTCCTGGGCGCGCTCAACGCTATGAACGGCGCGCCCCAAGAACACAGCAGCGTTGTCTTCCACCAAGGCTACGTGGCGCAAGTCTACTCCGAGGAGAACGACCGGCCCCGCGGCGGCATCGCCTTCTTCGACCTGACCGATCCGGCTGCACCCCGGTTGGTGGCCCGCACCGAGGAAAACACAAACCGCCTGGCCGAGCAGCACGCCATCGGCTTTCACAACCAGGATGGCCGCCAATACGCCGCCCTGCTCGCCATAGATGGGGTGGAAATTTGGGATTGGACCAACGTCGCGCAGCCTCAACAGGTCAGCCGGGTCACACTCCCTGGCGTCGCCGTCGGCTATGGCGTCGGCGCCTGGTGGCTGGCGTGGCAGGCGCCCTATCTCTATGTCAGCGGCGCTTCCAACGGCATCTACATCATAGATACGTCGGATCCGGCGCATCCTTTTCTCGTTGACCGCGACGATGGGCCAAACCCCATCCCCACCAGCGAGACCGGCGGCTTCCGCATTGGCCCCATCTTCGCCGTCGGCAACCTGCTGGTGATCAGCGCCAATGATGGCCGCGGGTATGC
>DATLZJ010000289.1:0-6092 GCA_035574055.1 Caldilineaceae bacterium | reverse complement strand
CCGCCGATGCCGCCGCCGTGGACGATGGTCGCAACCTGCTTGACCCCTTTGAGCCGCGCCGCGGCGCGTGCAGCCGTGGCCGCGGCCTTACGGGCGGCGTGGAGGTCGAAGCGTTCCTGCTTGCCCAACCCCACCAGCAAGACCCGCGGCGCGGGAAGCTTGCCGTTGGTGTAGAGCAAGGCCGTCGTGCCGGCTTCGCCGGTAAAGTCGCCGGTGGCGATCACCTGCCGGATCGCGCCGTCGAGCGCGCGGTCTAGTGCGCCGGTGGCGCCCCCCGGCTCGGTGACGCCTTCAAAGAGGTTGGCAACAACGCAATCGGTCTCCTGCTGGGCAATATCACCCTGGATAACGTGGAGTTCCATGAAATCGTGGTCCTTATGGGCCGGTGATTTTTGGGCTAGGTGAAACAGACGTCAGGTCAACCGGGCGCGCAGCCGGCGGGCAGCCTCATCCAACAGATCGTCAGTCTTACAGAAGCAGAAGCGCGCCAAGTTATCGGTCAAGTCTTGATGGGCGGCGCTGTAGAAGGGGCTAGGGGGAATGGCCGCTACGCCCACATGAGAGGTAAACCAGCGGGCGACGGCGACATCCCGGCGCACGCCCGGCGGCGTCGGCACATCCAGGTGGCCGGTCTCGACCAGGATGAAGTACGAGCCATCCGGGCGCACCGGCGTCAGCCCTACCTCCTGCAAGACGCCCATCAGCTTATCCCGTTTGGCCTGGTACATGCTCGCCAGCCAGGCAAAGTAGTTGCGCTCCTCCACCTGCTCCAACGCACAGGCCACAGCCTCCTGGAGCGGCGTGGCGACCGCAAACGGGATCCACTGGTGGGCCATAAAGACAGCCCGCACCAGCGGCGCAGGGCCAATGGCCCACCCGATCTTCCAACCGGTGACCGAGAAGGTCTTGCCTGCGCTGCCCAGAGTAATGGTGCGCTCCCACATTCCCGGCAGCGTCGCCAGACGCACATGCTCGACCGGCTCCGCCGCTCCGAGGTCCGGGTAGACCATCCATTCATAGACCTCGTCGCTCAAGACATACACATCATGCGCTTGGGCGAGCGCGGCGATCTGCTCCAGTTCGGCCCGGCGAAAGACCTTGCCCAACGGGTTTTGCGGGGTGTTGAGGATCAACAGCTTGGTGTGCGGGCTGAAGGCTGCCGCCAGCTCCTCCATGTCCAACACCCAGTCACGCGCTGTCGTGGCGCCCGGCGCCGGGCGAAGCGGCACATAGACCGGCGTCCCCCCGGCCATGATCACCGATGCCGGATAGCTGTCGTAAAACGGCTCGATCAAAATCACCTCGTCGCCTGGCTCTACCAGCGCCTGGATGGTGGCAAAGATGCCTTCAGTAGCGCCGTCGGTCACGACGATCTCGGTCATCGGGTCGAGGCTGCGGCCAAAGTAAGGGCTGTAGACTTGGGCCAACGCATGGACCAGACGGGGATGGCCGGCGCTGCGCGCATATTGGTTCAGGTCGCTGGCTACAGCCTGTTGGGCAGCCTCTTTAATGAAATCCGGCGCAGCGAAATTGGGGAACCCCTGGCCGAGATTGACGGCGTTGTGCTGGATCGCCAGCGCCGTAAACTCGGCAAAGACGGTGGTGCCAAAGCTGCGCACGCGCGTGGCCGGAAGAAAGAGGCGACTGCTCTCGGTCTGAGTTTGGGTCAGTTGGGTCTGCATGTAGGTCGTTCTCGCTCCAGGATGGGCGACGGATCCGCCGGTGTGGCGGCGCAAAAGCGCCAACCCATTATAGCCGATACGTGCAAGAGAGCAGAATTCCCCAAGAAAGAGATAAACCGCAAAGACGCGAAGAACGGAAAGTCCAGAGGAAAAAACGGCTTGACGCCAGCGCTGGGGTCGGCCCTAGGATCAGCAGTCAACAGCCAGCAGTCTTCTCCGCTCCTTTGCGCCCTTTGCGGCTCTGCGGTTAATTTCTGCTTTGCAGACGATTCCGCACCTCCACCAGTGCATCCGCGCCGCCAACGTTGCCGGGAAACACAACATAGGCCAGGCCGGGAAAACGGCATTCAGGGCCGGTCTGCCAGACAGGTACGCCGGGCAGAATTTGACCCAACACCAGGGCGCGGCGAATGCCTAACGCCTTGGTGGCGATGTCGCTGGCCGTGATGCCCCCCTTGGCGACAAGATAGCGGGGAGCGGTCCCCAACCCGCCCACGATCTCCACCAGCGCAGCCGAGACCTGCTGGCCGATGGCAAGGCTGGAGGCCGCGTCCGCGCCGGTGACCAGCGTGCGACTGGTGGCGAGCACCACATCCTGGCCCGCGGCCAGCGCCGTCGCCGCCTGGACGCGGGCGCGTGCAATCTCGCCCGCGCGCCGGTCCTGGTCGAGCAACGCAGGAACATCTACCTCCACATGGAGCAAGCCGGGCTGGGCCAGCAAGGCATTGACTTGGCCGGTAGTCTTGGGGACATAGGAACCCACCACAAACAGCGCTCCACCCTCACCGGCCAGCCCTAGCTCGCCCGCTGTGAGCAAGGGACGGGCAGCCAGACCGGCGCGCACCTGGACAAAGGAGGCTGCCGTCCGGTAGAGGAAGCGTTTGCCCGCCGCCTCGGCGCGCAACAAGGCCGCCACCAAGACCTCCAGGTCGCGCAGGGCAGCGGCGTTGACCACACAGACAGTGTTATCTTGCAGCGCCATCAGCTGCGCGCACACCACATCCGGCCCGCCCTGGCGCAGGTCGCTCAGGGAGATGGTCGCCACCGCGTCCGCCGGAACCTGCCCGCCCGTCTTTTCCTCGACCCAGGCCGGCAGGTAGGAGGCGCGATAGCCAAAGGCAGCATCCTGGGCAAATGGCGTCTGCGCGGCCGGCGTCAGCCGGTCTCCCTCAGCGACATAATGGATATTGTTCAGGGTGTAGCGCCCCCCCTCCAGAAAGAAAGGGATCAGCAGCGTTGCATCCACCCGCATCCCCAGCGCCTGGGTCAATGCCTCCACCTCGCCGGGGTAGTGGCCGCGCAGGGTAGAGTCGCTGCGGCTGACCACCCCAAAGTCGCGCTGCGCCGCGCGGGCCGCTGCGGCCAGGTTCTGGCCGATCTCGGCGTTGAGCGCCTGGGCATCTTGCAGTGGCAAGCTGCGCGAGTTAGTCAGGACATAGAAAACCGGCCCCGGCGCGGCCAGCTCTGCGGCCAGCGCGTCCACCGTCCAGGTCGTCAGCACCGGCGTCTGGTGAACCGTCTGGGTGCCTGTGGGGTCGTCATCCAATACCACCAGCTTGCGCCTGCTCTCGGCCAGTTGTGCGCGAATGGCGGGCAGCAAATCCTCCGGCCAGGGCGCCGGCAGCGACGCCAAGGCGGTCTCAAGATCGAGTACGGCTTCGCTCATCCGCTCCTCGCTTTACAATGCTGGCGGCAGGGAGGTGGCAACGCCGGTGGCGCGCAGCAAAATGCCCCACAGGAAGGCGCAGGTCAGCGCCATCGCCAGCGTCTTGACCTTCTCGTCTTCCAGGCTGCCGAAGTAGCTGTAGGCTGCGGGCAGCGTGACCACGGCGACGATTCCATAGAGCACATGCATAAAGGGCCGGGGCAGCGCCGCATCCAGCCCCTGCAAGTACAACACCGCGCCGATCACGCCCTGAATGATCAACAACAGCTCGCCCACAACCGCGGCCCCAAACCAGGCCGCGTTGAGTGGCCGGGAGAGAAAGCGTAACGCCAGCGCCCAGAGGCCAATGGCCGCGATGAAGAGCACTGCCGTATTCGCCAGCCCTGCATGAATCTGTGACAGCGCCGCCATCTCCTGTCTATCCTTTGTACTGGCCTTTATCCTGGCGCCCTTTATCCTGGCGCGTGGACACTCAAATATTGTCGCAAGACCCCGGCTGCCGGCCCAAGAATGTCATAGGACTCCCAGCCCTGGCTGGCCGCCATAGCAAAGATGCAACCGCCGATCACATAGTCGTTCTGGCGCATCGCCTCATCAAACCAGACGAGCTGCTCAATGTAGGCGCCCGGCCCCCACAGCCCGTACCCGTTCTCGGCCCAGTATTGCTGGAAATGTTGCCATCCCTTGGCATCCGCCGGCCCGGGCCGGTTTGCCACCAGACCATCCACCCCCAGCTCGGTAAAGACCAGCGGGATCGCCAGCCCGCGAGGGATCAGAAACTGGTTATAGACGTGGCGGTAGCGGAGGGTGAGCCAGCCGGTATCTTCCGGGCTAACACCGGGATAGCGCCCCTGGTTCTCGCGGGTGGTCATGTAATAGATGGTCGGCGCCGAATACTCGTGGAGTCCCAGCCAGCCGTCATGCTCCTGGGCCGCCTGTAGGGCAGGCAGGAAATGCTCCCATAGCTCCAAGGGCGGCTGGCCGGTGCCGAAATTACCGATAACGCTGCGGATGCCTCGCTCGGCCAACAGGCGCGTGCGCTCGGCCTCGAAGTCGGCCCAGCGACGCATCTCGTCGGCGTTGTTCGCCACCGGCTCGTTATAGGTCTCCCAGCCGTCGAAGTATGGGCGGCGCTCCGGGTCATCGGCATAGGGCAACAGCCGCTCCACATAGCTCCGGGCGGCGGGGATGGGGTCCAGCCCGCCTAGAGAGATTTGCGCCAGGTCGCCGTCGGGCAGCCGGCCGATTACCTTGGTTCTGGGCGAGATACGTTTGACCTCAGCGACGAAGTTCTTGTCCAGTTCCAACGTTTTGAGGACGGTCACGCCGCCGCTTTCCAGGACGGCGAAGATATCGGGATGGTTGCGCGCCACAAAGAGGCCCAGCTTGCTGGGCGGGCCGGGCGGAAAGGGCGTCGCCTCGGGCGTCGGCGTCGGTGTAGGCGGCTCCGGAGTCGGGGTGTCGGTCGGCTTAGGCGGCGTCGGCGTCAGCGCCGGCTCCGCCATCGCCACCGCGCCGTCCGGTGCATTGTGGACGAGCGGCAGGTGTAGCTCATGGAGCTGAGAATGGGCCACGACGCTCGACCGGCCGACCTGGGTCGCGGTGGCGGTGAGCGCGGGTGAGGGCGTCGGCGTTCCCCGGCGTGAGCGGCCACATGCCGCCAGGGCAGCAGTCAGCGCGCCGGCGGCGCCTACTAAAAACCGGCGCCGGTTAAGTGCGCCGGATGCTTCTTGCGGAATTGGCGTCTGAGCCTCGCCCGCTGTGGCGGCATCCGGCGCAGGCGCGCGCGGTTGCCGCTCCATCTCTGCGTTCGAGCCATGTTCTTCCATGCGTGCTACTATAGCATCCTTGAACACTTGTCCCAAATATCGCCGTCCCGGGCCGCCGTCTACCCGCCGCGCCCTGCCCAGGCAACGCCGTCGCTGGCCGGCAGGTTCCACCGGCGCTCTACGAACCGGACACAAACCGTAGCGCCCACTTGGGCATTTCGCCCACTCTGGGTACACTACTACTGGTCCTTCTCATGACTGCCCACCCCGGCCTGACAGGCGGCAGCCTTGCCCCACTCAGGCGCCACACTAGGAAGGAAGGTTGCATGGAGAAGTATCGAATCAGCATCGAATTCTGCGTCATGTGAAACTACGCGCCACGCGCCGTCAGTTTGACGGAAGAACTGTTGGCTCTCTACGCCCCTGTGATCAAGAGCTTGACCCTGCTCCCCTCCAGCGGGGGGCGCTTTGAAGTCATGGTCGAGGACGAGTTGATCTACAGCAAGAAGGCTACCGGACGCCACGCCAACCCAGGCGAGATCGCCAAGCTCTTTCAGGAGAAGACCGGCGTCGAGCCGATGCCGGAGGAGTAGATCATTCCGGCGTGACGGTGATGGTGGTCAGCATTGCACCCACGACGGCATTCCCGGCGCCATCGGTGGCAGGCAACGGCGTTTGGGTGGTCTGCGCCTCGTCCATGCTGTAGAGCGTCACAAAAAGCGTATAGTCGCCGGGCCGGGCGTCGGGCGCAATGGGCACATGATAGCGGTCAAAGATCCGGTCGCCCACGACCCAGGTGGTGGTAGGGAAACGGTTGCAGCCAGGCTTTCCATCGCGCTGGCCTGCCTTGCCCGTGGTCGCCAGGTCAATGACCTGGATTGAGACAAAATAGTCGCCGGGCCGGGCGTCGGGCGCAATGGGCACATGATAGCGGTCAAAGATCCGGTCGCCCACGACCCAGGTGGTGGTAGGGAA
>DATLZJ010000288.1:0-2319 GCA_035574055.1 Caldilineaceae bacterium | reverse complement strand
GGGCGCGTAGCGTCCGCATCAACTTCTCTACATCGGGTAGGTCGCCGGTGAGAATGACCTGGTTGGGGATGTAAGCGGTCTTGATGGCCGGAGCCTTGCCGGATTCGTCGAGGCCGATCGTCTCGACCACAAAATCGGCCTGGTTGGTATAGATCAGCTTGTCTTCGTAGGTGGGGACAAAATCAGGCGGTGGAAACTTCGGCAGCCCTTCTAGCGTCTGCACCGGCGACGCTGGGGGTGTGGCCGTTGGCTGGTACACCACCGGCGTGCAAGCGACCGATATGCAAAGGATGCCGACGAGCAGAATTCGCTGCCAAGTGCGGGCTACCATAGTTCCCTCCCCATTGGATTGTACCCATACGGCTTGCGCTGGATTCGCCTCGCGCCGCGCTTGCGGCATGACCGACCACTCGCCATAAACGCAGCGCCGGCTGATTTTTGGGGGCAGGGTGCATGGCGCCTGCCCCCTACGGCTCTCAGGAACGGTTTACATCCGGCCTGTATGGCTGATTTACATCCGGCCTGTATGGCCGATCAAGACAAAAGGCGCCCAGTAATAAGGGTGGGCAAGATGGGGGGAGGCGGCATCCTCCGGCCCTGTGGTCTTGTCTTGCCCTGCGGCAATGGCCGCGCATTGGGCGTGACGCAGGGCAGCAGCCTTGGTCCAGCCGGCGGCCAGGTTGCTATAGAACTGCTCCATCAACCTGGCCGTCGAGAGGTCCTCCACCGGCCAGAGGGTGAGGAGCAGGGAGGACGCGCCGGCGCAGAGAAAAGCGCGGGCCAATCCGAGCAGCTCATCCCCGCCGCCGATGACATTGCGCCCGGTCTGGCAGGCGCTCAACGTCACCAGCGAGGCAGAGAGGCGCAAGTTGAAAATATCCAGCGTGGTCAGCCAGCCGCCGGCCAGCGCCAGGCCGGAGAACAGAGGGTTGTCGGGGCGAAAATCGCCGTGGGTGGCAAGGTGGAGGACCGGCGTCTGGCCAGCCTCCAGCAGCCGCTCCGGGGTCGCCTCGTCCTCCAGATAGAGCCGGCCATGCAGCAACGCGGCAACGGCCTGCGCCTCGGCCAGGGTGTGGGGCAGCGCGCCGCCATAGGAATGCCCCAGGACCAACGCGCCGGCGCTCCCATCCGGCTGAAGGTCCGGCGGCGCGGCCAGGTGGCGCAGCAGGCTGGCGCCCGGCAGGTAGCTGATCTCGGCCCGCTCGGTCAGATATCCCTGGCCGTCGTGCAAGGCGTGGAAGGGGAGATAGTGCAGCGCGCCATGGGGGACGATGATCCATTTTGCATAGCGCGCCAGGAGAGAATCATCGCCCGCCGCGGTGGGCGAGGCCAGCGGCCCCAGCAACAGGCTGTAAAGCTGCTGGAGCAGGCCGGTCGCGTTGGCGTTGAGCGCGACGATGCGCGCCGCCGCGCCGGGCCGGCGGCCCACCGCGGCGACATGGCTGAAGTTGAGCAGCAACAGCCGGAGGGTCTGTTGGATGCGCGCCAGGGGACCGGGCAGCCGGTAGACCTGGAGGGAGCCGGCGGTGACCGCAAAGACCACCATTTGGCCGCGCACGGTGAAGTATTCCAGCAGCAAGGTATCGGGGGGCAGATAGGGCTGGACCGGCTCGGTGCGCGGCTGCCAAAGCATAGCCTCGGCGGCATAATCGGCGTTGCGCATAAGCAGCTTGTGCCACAGCTCGGTCATCTGCTTCTCCAACGCCAGCACCTCCTGCTGCACCTGGTGTTGGAAGCCGCCGGGCGCGCTCACCCCGCGCACCATCACGTCCTTATCGCCCTCCCAGCGGCGGTAGCGCAGGTCGCGCTCCTCTTTGAGCCGGCGCAGCTCGTCCACCAACTGCTGCTCTTCGGGCGTGCGCCCGCGCAGCGACAGCGCCAGCCGGTGGTCGAGCAGCTCGCGCAGCACGCGCGATTTGGCCCGCTCGGCGTAGTCAAGACCCCGCTCCGGCTGATCCAGCGCCAGGCAAAGCGCGACCACATCCTCGTAGAGGAGTTGTTTGTCCTCCAAAAAGTCAATACGGAACTCGACCATGAGCCGGTGGCGCAGCCGCTCCACCTGATCCACCGCGTCCATGTATCGCTGGAGCGCGCGCCCGCCGTCCTCTTGGCTCTCAGCCAGCATCCCTTGCAGGTGATAGCAAAGATAGCGCAGCGAGGGCAGGTCATGGGTTTCGCCGGTCGCTTGGGCGGCGGCGAGCAATGCCTGGGCCTGGTCAAGCCGGTGCAGGGTGATGGCGGCGCGCGCCGCGGCCAGCGCGGCTTGGGCATCGGCGACGGGCAGCGCATGGGCCTGGAAGGTGGCGCGGGCGGCCAGCG
>DATLZJ010000287.1:0-9603 GCA_035574055.1 Caldilineaceae bacterium | reverse complement strand
CGCCGCTGCTGGCCCATCTTCAGGACGCGCCCGCCGCGCCAACGCTGGCCGACGTGCTCACCGCCGAGACGGGCGACATGGAGAGAAAAGACGAGGTGCAAGAAGAGGACGAGGCTGCCACAGCCGGACCCACAGCCTCCTCCGGCAGCGGCCTCAACGCAGCCGACTTTGCGGCCTTTCTCCAGCGCCGTAAACAGGCCCCTCCGCCTGGAGAGGAATAGCGTGCAACTCTATGGAACAACGTTTGAGCCTGATCTCACCCTGGGGGTTGGCGATCTCAGCCGCAGCACTCAATTTTATGAGCAGCTTTATGAGCAGCTAGGCTGGCGCCGCTCGGTTCGGCAAGCGGAAGGCGTTGCCTTTTTTCAGGGTGGAATCCCTCATTCCCCATTGCCGCGGATGGGAGCATCCACCTCCCGGACTAGCCGCCTTCCTGGCGGCTGGAACGCTCGCAGGAAGGCAGGCTGCTCGTCTGGGTTAAGCCACCGACACCAGCTCTTCCCGGCGCTTGGCAATGGTCGCCAGTAGCTCGTTGTAGGAGTCGGCGAACTTTTGCACCCCCTCTTTCTCCAGTTCGTCGGTGACTTCCATCATTGAGATCCCCACCCGTTGGAGCCGGATCATGGCTGCTTCGGCCTCGTCTACACCCTCATCTATGGTGCGCTTGACGATGCCGTGGTCGCGGAAGGCCGCGAGCGTCTGGGGCGGCATGGTGTTGACGGTATGGGGGCCGATCAGGTTGTCCACATAGAGCAGGTCCGGGTAGTCCGGGTTCTTGGTGCTGGTGCTGGCCCAAAGCGGTCGTTGGAGCTGTGCGCCGGCCAGCGCCTCCCAGCGGGCGCCGGTAAAGACCTGTTGGAACTGGCGATAGGCCAGCTTGGCGTTTGCCACGGCGATCTTGCCCTTCAAGCTGCGGATTTCACCGGCCTGGTCGGGGTGACTGGCGGCGAGCTTCTCCAGGCGGGCGTCCACGTTGCTGTCCACCCGGCTGACAAAGAAGCTGGCGACCGAGGCGACATGCGCAATGGGATAGCCGGCCTGCTTGCGATCCTCCAGCCCGCTGAGATAGGCATCCTTGACGGCGGCGTAACGCTCCAGCCCAAAGATCAGGGTGACATTGATATTGATGCCATCGGCGATTAACTGGCGAATGGCGGGGATGCCTGCGGCAGTCGCCGGCACCTTCACCATCAAGTTAGGCCGGTTGACCATGGCGTGCAGCCGCCGGGCCTCGGCAATGGTCGCCTCGGTATCGTAGGCCAGATCGGGCGCGACTTCAATGCTCACAAAGCCATCGCTGCCGTTGCTCTGTTCATAGACCGGGCGCAGCAGATCGGCGGCGGCTTGAATGTCGGCCACGGCCAGGGTCTCGAAGATTTCCTTTGGCTCTAGCTTCGCGTTTACCAGCCGGCGGAGGTCATCCTGGTAAGCGTCGCTCTTGGCGATGGCCTGCTGGAAGATGGTCGGGTTGGAGGTGACGCCGCGCAGCCCTTCATCCACCAGGGCTTGAAGCTCGCCGGAGCGTACCATGCCGCGCTCGATGTAGTCCAGCCAGATGCTTTGGCCTTGCGCCCGTAGCTGTTCGATGCGGTTCATGCTCTCCTCCTCTGGAAAGGGAACGGTTGGCGATCACTAGCAAACTTGCTCGAAGGATCACCGGCCGCTCAATAAAGGTTTGGCTTCGCAGGGGGCTTCTGCGTGCGTTGCCCCATTATAGCCGGGTCGGGGAGGGGATGAAAGTGGTGTTCAGCCCCGTTTGGGCCGGCTGTGCCACAGGATGGATTTGGCCCGCTTCGCGTCTGGCGATGACGCACATCGTTTGGCGCGGGGTTTGACAAAGTAGGCGTCGCCGGGTACACTTAGGAAGTGTACTATGTTTTTTGTAGCGAGACTTGCGGCCCGATGGGACCGGGCGCCGCTATACTTGTGATCATCGCACCTACCTACTGAAGGAGAGAGAGATGGGTAAGCCGGTACAAGTGACGGACAGCACTTTTGATGAGATGGTGATTGCTTCTGAGCAACCCGTCTTGGTAGATTTTTGGGCCGAATGGTGCGGTCCCTGCAAGATGATCGCGCCGGTGCTGGAGGAGATCGCAAACGACCTGGATGGCAAGCTGACCATCGGTAAGTTGGACGTGGACGAGAACCAGAACACGGCCATGGCCTACGGGATTTTCAGCATCCCGACTCTGCTGCTCTTCAAGGATGGCGAGCCGGTGGAGCGGATTGTAGGCTTCCAGCCCAAGGCCCAACTGTTGGGCAAGATTCAGAAACACCTGAGCTAAAACAGCCGGCGCGGGCTGTCCGCAGAAGGCCCTCCTGGTCTGCCGGATTGGCAACTGACCAGGAGGGCCTTTTCGCGCTCTTGCGGGAAAGCAACCTTGGATGATGAGAATGACGATTCGTTGCTACTGCTCAGTCACCGTCAGGGTCAGCTCCATTCCCTCCGCTTGGTGGTCGCCCACCGGGCAGTAGACCGTATATTCGCCGGGCGCAAGCTCGACCTCCATCGTCTGGGTCTCGCCCGGCTGGAGATCCTCTTCAAACACCTCCTCGATGCCCTGGCCCTCGATCTCGAAATTGTGCTCCTCATCGCCGGTATTGGTGACGACAAACTCTGTCAGCCCTGCCGGCAGGCTATCGGGCATGGCGATCTCACGGTCAAATAGCTCGACCTCCACGGTGTTGACGCCGGCTGTTTCGGTCATTTCCTCAGTCGGCGTGACCGTCTCCGTCGGGGTGATCTCTTCAGTGGGTGTGATTTCTTCAGTGGGCGTGATCTCTTCAGTAGGTGTGATTTCTTCAGTGGGTGTGATCTCCTCGGTGGGTGTGATCTCCTCGGTGGGTGTGATTTCTTCGGTGGGTGTGATCTCCTCCGGCGTCTCCTCTTCCTCTGGAGCAGCCGGGGTTACTGTCGCTTCGGCAGGGGCTGCCGGGGTCGCCATCGGGATTGCACAGCCGGCCAGTGTAAGCGCGCCAATCAGCAGAAATGACAATAGAATTGAACTGCGAGCCATCGTACCCTCCTTTGTCTGTAGACATGGACGCTAGCGTAGCGAACGCAACCATAAGAAATGGCGGAAATTGCCTGTGAAGGTTATAGATAAGGGTGGCGCCGCGGGATATAACGTTGGATACATGGTTGGTCGCGACTTTGCTGGATGGTATAATCTCTCTATCACCTGTGTTGATCATGCTACGGCATCCCTGCCCCTAGCTATCCAGCCCATCCACCGCAGAGGAGTCATCATATGACCGAGCTGACCAAGATCGTGCTCACCGAACGGGATATGCCCACCCGCTGGTACAACCTCAACGCCGACCTGCCTGCCGCGGGGGTTGTGTTGCCGCCGGTGCTACACCCAGGCACTTTGCAGCCCATCGGCCCGGCGGATTTGGCGCCGCTCTTTCCGATGGCGTTGATCGCCCAGGAGGTCAGCACTGAGCGCTATATCGAGATTCCGGATGAGGTGCAGGAGATCTACAAGTTGTGGCGGCCCACGCCCCTTTACCGGGCGCGACGTTGGGAGAAGGCGCTGGGTACGCCGGCCCGCATCTATTACAAGTATGAGGGGGTCAGCCCGGCGGGCAGCCACAAGCCCAATACCGCCGTGCCCCAGGCCTATTACAACAAGCAGGAGGGGGTCACTCGGCTCACCACCGAGACCGGCGCCGGCCAGTGGGGCAGCGCGCTCGCCTTTGCCTGCCAGATGTTCGGCATCGAGTGCAAGGTCTACATGGTGAAGATCTCCTACCAGCAGAAGCCCTACCGCCGGGTGCTGATGCAGACGTGGGGCGCGACGGTTGTCGCCAGCCCCAGCAGCGAGACCAATGCCGGGCGCAGCATTCTTGCCACCCATCCCGACAGCACCGGCAGCCTGGGCATTGCCATCTCCGAGGCAGTCGAGGAGGCGGCGACCCGCGACGACACCAAGTATGCCCTGGGCAGTGTGCTGAACCATGTGCTGCTCCACCAAACCGTCATCGGCCAGGAGGTGATCAAGCAGCTTGAGGTCGCCGGCGCCGATTGGCCGGACATTATCATCGGCTGTACAGGCGGCGGCAGCAACTTTGGCGGCTTTACCTTCCCCTTCCTGCGTGAGAATATCACCAGCGGCAAGCAGACGCGGGTGATTGCCGTCGAGCCGGCGGCTGCGCCCAGCCTCACCCGCGGGGTCTACGCCTATGACTTCGGCGACACGGCGGGCATGACGCCGCTGCTCAAGATGCATACGCTGGGCCGGGAATTTGTACCTGCGCCCATCCATGCCGGCGGGCTGCGCTACCACGGGATGAGCGCCCAGGTGAGCGCGCTCAAGGAGGCTGGGCTGATCGAGGCGGTGGCCGTGCGCCAGAATGCCATCTTTGACGCCGCCCTCAGCTTCACCCGCGCCGAGGGGATTTTGCCTGCGCCTGAACCTGCCCATGCCATCTACCAGACCATGCAGGAGGCGCTGGCCTGTAAGGAGAGCGGCGAGGCCAAGACCATCGTCTTCAACCTCTGCGGCCACGGCCATTTCGACTTGGGCGCTTATGAGTCCTATCTGTCGGGCAAGCTCAGCGACTATGAGTTCTCCGAGGAGGAGATGAAGCAGAGCCTTGCCCATCTGCCCCAGGTGGCATAGCTCCCAGTCGCCCAATCTATAAATCTGTAAAGGGAAAGCCGGCCGGTGCAATTGTGCGCCGGCCGGCTGTTTTTGTGTAGACACTGTGAAAAACTGAAACCTGAGCCGCGGGCCGGCGTACTATCGCATCAGAGCGGCCGGCTGCGCGCCGCGACCGGTAGACGAGATGGTAAGCACAAAAATGGTAAGCACAAAAGGAGGCAATGCATGATGGCCCAACAGACCCATCAGGAGCATCAACCGAACTTCGTCGAGCGAATCATGATCAAGACCTTTGCCAAGCCGGAGGGACTGCTTGGCCGGATCGGCGGCTATATTCTGGCGATGGAGAAGCGCGAGTTGATCGCCTGGCTGATTGACCTGTTGAATGTCAGGGCGCATGAGCGGGTGCTGGAGGTCGGCTTTGGGCCGGGGGTTGCCATTGCCGCACTGTCGGTCAAGGCGGCCCATGTGGCCGGTGTGGACATCTCCGATGTGATGGTGGAGCAGGCCCGGGCGCGCAATGCCCAAGCCATTGCCGCCGGGCGCGTCGAACTGCATCAGGGTTCCGCCGACCGGCTGCCCTTTACCGATAATAGCTTTGACAAGGCGCTCTCGATCAACTCGATCCAGATTTGGCCCGACCCAGCGGCAGGACTGCGCGAGATACACCGCGTGCTCAAGCCACGCGGGCGGCTGGCGCTGGGCTTTGTCTGGCCGATGTTGCCGTTTGTAGACGAGGCGGAGCGCCTCTTGGCGGAGGCTGGATTCGTGACGATCCGCCGCGAGGTAAACAAGCAAGAGGTAAACAAGCAAGAGGTAAACAAGCAAGGCGACAAGGGCGCTAAAGAGATTGCGCTGCTGGCGGCCAAGCCTGCATAAGCGCCGGCGATAGGCTGCCAATCGGCTTAGCTTGCCATCACCTTGCCACGACTATCTTTACCAGGTAGAGCACGGCCAGCGCCGCCACGTCTAGCACGATGGTGAACAGAAAGGCGCTGCTCAAGTTTTCCAAGAGGGGCGTCATCCAGAGCATGAGCGAGGCGACGGGGTTGAGCGGCAGCCCCAGGAGCAAATAGAGGGCGGCGGCGACGCCTGCATAGAGCAGCACCGGCTTGACCGGCTCCCGGTCGCTGGCGCTGGGCATCATGGCGTTGGCAATGGCAAAGAGCAGATAGGCCCACAGCGCGCCGTCCGGCTCGCCCAACGCCAGCCAAAAGGCGCGAAAGCCTTCCAGGATGCGCCCCTGCGCCAGCGTGCCGGCCACGGCATAGGCGTTGAAGATGTAGTTGCCGATGAGCGCCACCAGGGCCGAGCCGGCCGCCAGGGGCGCCATGCCCACCAGGCTGTCGGTCAGGGTGTCCCGGCTCTCGACGCTGACGCTGCCCAAACCGATGTGCTTGCCCTGGCGTTTGGGCCAGACGCGGAACTTGCCGGTCTTGAGTCCTAAGAGCCGGGCTGCGAGCCAGTGCGCGGCCTCATGCACCAGCACACCGGGCAGAAAGACCAGAAAGATGGCGAGGGTCGGCGCGTCTTTGGAGCGGGTGAGGCGGTAGACCGGAAGCTGGATGTGGAGGCTGATCTGCCGGCTGAGCCAGGCCAGCGTGAGCAGCGCAGCCAAGAAGCCACCCAGGAGCAGCAGTGCAGCGGAGAGGGTAGGCATGGCAGCGGCGCTTTCCCCGGCCACGCTCAGGGGCTTGGCTCAAGGTTGTAGGTCAGGCCGGCGATATACCAGCAGCCGCCCTGCTTGACCAGGTCCCAGCGGTCGCCGGCGGGCGAGACTTCGGCGCCGATCTGGGTGGTGGCGCGCACGGTGGCGCGGTCGCCGTTCAGGCTGATCTCCAGGTCGGCAGGCTGGACGGTGGCCGGCGCGCCCGGAAAGACGGTGCGCACGTAGCGGTGGCGGATGGCATCTTTGCCGTCCCATCGCTGGTCGTCGGCGGTATCGTCGGGGGTGTTCTTGGCGTCTACCACCTGGCTTTCCTCGACCCACAGCCCCATGAGCCGCGTAATATCCTGGGCGACGACCAGCTCTCCCTCGGCGGCCAGCACGGCGCGGATGATCTCCTCATCGCCTGCGGCCGGGTCCAAGCCAAGCTGGCAGGAGCCGCCGGCCGGCGCAGGGCTGGACGGCGGCTGGGGCGGTGGAGTGGACGCGGCGCAGCTTGCCGCCAGTAGCCAGGTCAGCAGCACGAATAGCCGGAGAGCGCGTTGGGCCATGAGCGGAAGAACCTATACACGGGCCTCTGTACGAGCCTATGAGGGACGCCGGGCGCTTTGGAAGAACTGGCGGACGAAATCCGCATGGACGGCCAGCGTTTCCTCCTTGGTGCCATAGCGGGCGGAGGTCAGCTTGAAGAGCACGATCCCATCTTGCAGCGTGCGCGCCCGGTCGGGAAACAGATAGAAGTAAAAGACGATATGCTCGGTATCGGTCTCCGCGCCGGGGAGACGCTTGTGGGCTTCCATCCACAGCCCGTGGATTTCGCCTCCGCCCTCCAGGGGAATAGACGCCGAGCTAAGGTTGTATTGCCAGCCGTCGGCGTCGTAGCAGATGTCGGGCGCATGGAAGGGCTGTGAGCTGCGCCCGCCGATCATGCTCAACCAGATGTGCTGGCCCTTGCTGTTGAAATAGAGGCGCTGCACATACTGCTCCGGGTCCAGCAGGATCATGACCTCCTGGTTGGTCTCGGGGACTTCTTCGCCCTTCCAGTCGCCCACGACCAGCGGCACATTGGTCAAGTCGCTGTCGAGATCAAAGCGAGCCGTGGCCTGCACGGCCATCTCGCGGTCGGTGCGCTGCCAGTAATCCAGGTCGGCAATGTAGGTGAGGGAAGGATCATCGGGCGCAGCCTGGCCGCGCAGCAAGGGGGTCAAGCGCGGCGCATAGACGCCCAGCGCCCCCACCAAGAGCAGCAGCGCCGCCGCCAGCCCGCGATAGCGGAGCGCCGGCTTCGTCCCATCGCGCGGCCCGCTGACCGGCGGATCGTCTTGCGTCGCCGGCTGGCCGGTCAGCGGCGACGTGGGCGCAGGCGTCGGTTGCGAGGTCGAGCGCATGGTCGAACGCATGGCTGGTGATGGGACATGCTGGCCCTAGATGACCTCTGGCCGCAGGCGGCTGCAGCGCAGCAGCCGCGTGATGGGCAGCAATAGGATCAGGACCAGGATAAAGAAGCCGATGCCCGAATAGTCGTGGTAGAAGGTAAAGGCGGCCTGGGCGCCCCAGGCGCGGGCTACAAAGAGCAGCGATGTCACCCGCAGAATGTTCCCCAGGAGCGCCAGCGGCGCCGCTAGCACAACCAGCGCCACCCGGCTCCACCAGGGGCCTTCGACCAGGTAGGCTACCAGCGTCAGCAGCGCGGTCAGGGCGATGAGCGAGTTGACCCCGCTACATTGGGCGCCGATCACCAGATCGGCATTGGGCAGGGTGACGGCATTGCCCACGATCTGCACATCCAGCCCCAAAAAACGGGCAATGCCGCTGGAGCAGACGCCGGTAAACATTGCCAGGTCTAGGGTGTAGCGGTCAATGAAGGGCAAGGGCGCCATCAGGGCCAGATAGGTTATCGGAAAGAACAGCCGCCGCGCCACATTGTCGCCGCCAAAGGTCCAGACCATCCCGCCGAGCAGTAGAATCATGGCGAAGGCGGCCAGATAAAAGGCGCGGTTATTGAGAAAAAAAAGATAAAGCGCCACACCGGCAGCCGTCACGCCTACCCCCAAATTGCTGCCGTGGCCTGGCGTCCAGAGCAACCGTGGGTCGTTGCGGAAGCGTTGGTAGGCCAGGTAGAGCGAGACGGGCGGGATCAGGATGCCGTGGCTGTAATACTCATTGCCCATCCACTCACGCCAGAGCCACTGCCAGACGGGCCAGGTAAGCACGGCAAAGACGACCAGCGCCAGGCCGGGAACCAGGACATCACGCAGCGCCGCACGGCGCGTTGATAGATTCATGGGCAATGTAGGTGGGCATAGTTCCGGTGTGTGACCGGTTGCAGATGACGTGAGATCACAGCCGCAGAATACCATGCAGGGAATGATCGGTCAAAGTGAGATAGATTGGCTCGGCCCGTTTTCTAGCGTGCAGCGGCGGCGTAGAGGTCGGCGGTGACGCGGACCATCGCGTTGTAGGAGTCGGCCTGGAGCGAGGCGCCGCCAATGAGGGCGCCGTCAATGTCAGGCTGCTCCATGATCTCTTCGATATTCTTGGCGTTGGTGCTGCCGCCGTAGAGGATGCGGACAAACTCGGCCACACCCGGCCCGTACAGCTCGGCGACCGTGGCGCGCACGGTGTCGCCGCAGATTTGTTGGGCCTGCTGGGCCGTGGCGGCCTTGCCGGTGCCGATGGCCCAGATCGGCTCATAGGCGATGAGCAGCCCCTGGACCTGGTCGCCGCTCAATCCGGCCAGCGCCGCCTTGACCTGGCCGCGAACGAAGGCGTGGGTCTCGCCGGCCTCGTTCTGGGCCAGCGATTCGCCTACACACACAATGGGGATCAGCCCCGCGGCCAGCGCGGCGTGCACCTTCTTGTTGACCGTTTCGTCGGTTTCGGCGAAATATTGGCGGCGCTCGCTGTGGCCGATGATCACATAGTCGGCCAGTCCCTTGAGCATGGCCGCGCTGATCTCGCCCGTGTATGCGCCGCTCTCGGCCCAGTGGACATTCTGCGCGCCCACGGCGATCCCTGTCCCCTGGACGACTTGGCGCACCGCGGCCAGGCTCACGAATGGGGGACAAAGCACGCGGTCAACGCTCGCGATGCTGCCCACCCCATCACGAATGGCCTCGGCCAGGGCGACGGCCTCGTCTACGGTCTTGTTCATCTTCCAATTGGCGGCCATCATCGGTTTACGCATGTGCGAATTTCCTTTGCTCGTCTTTGCGTGTGGATCATTCGCCGGGCGGCGACCCGGCGGCTGGCGGCTCAACGGTTGGTGAATGGTCTGGGGAGGGCGCTTCGTCCTCCTCCGGGGGCGCGTTGAAGCGGGCCAGCGCG
>DATLZJ010000286.1:0-4145 GCA_035574055.1 Caldilineaceae bacterium | reverse complement strand
CGGACGGGGCGCGCTGGCCGGCCCGGTGGTGGCTGCTGCAGTGGTGCTGCCCTGCCATACGCCCCTGGCAGGCGTCTGGCAAGCAGTGCGCGATAGCAAGCTGCTGCGTCCCGCGGCGCGCGCCGCCCTGGCCGAGGCCATTCAAGCTGAAGCCGAAGCCTGGGCCGTGGGGATCGTGCCCGCCGCCGCCATAGATGAGATCGGCATCGCCGCCGCCGTCCGCGCCGCTATGGGCCAGGCCGTTGCCGGCTTGGGCGCGCTGCCCGACTACCTGCTCGTGGACTGGGTCCGGCTGCCCACGCTGAATATCGCCCAGCTCTGCGTCGCCAAGGCCGACGCCACCATGGTCTCCGTGGCCGCCGCCTCTATCCTGGCGAAAGTGACGCGTGACGCCCTGCTGGTCGAGGCCGATGCGCTGTATCCGCAGTATGGTTTCGCCTACCACAAGGGATATGGTACGGCGGCCCACCGGGCGGCGCTGGCCCGTTTTGGCGCCTGCCCTGAGCATCGCCGCTCCTTCGCCCCGCTCGCGGCCCAGCCGTCTCTCTTTGCGCTCGATGCCGAGGAGCATCCATGGACGGGCGACGCGGGCTAGGCCGGCGGGGAGAGCTGCTGGCGGCAGAGGCGCTCACCCAAGCCGGACTGACGGTCATCGCGCGCAACTGGCGCTGCCCCGCGGGAGAGCTGGACTTGATCGCCCAAGAGTTGGCCCCTGACCTGCTCCACGGCGGCGCGGTGACTCCCTGGCTGGTGATTGTTGAGGTGCGGACGCGCCGCGGGCGCGCCTTTGGCAGCGCCCGTGAGTCGGTGACGCCGCGCAAACAGGCCAAGCTGCGCGAGTTGGGCGCTGCCTATGTGCAGGCAGTAGGCTGGACCGGCCCCTGGCGCATTGATGTGGTGGCCGTGCAGATGGACACGGCCGGGCGGCTCCAGGCAGTAGAGCATATTCGCCACGCAGTCACCGGCTAGATAGACAACTGCCGGGAAAGGGTGCAGAGGGACGAAGGGAATGGAGGGGATGGAGCATCCCACCGTCTCGCCGCTGAAGAAGCCGCTGATCGTCTTGCTGGGGCCGACCGCGGTGGGCAAGACGAGCCTGAGCTTGGCGCTGGCCGAACGTTTCCAAGGCGAGATTGTGAGCGCGGACAGCCGCCAGCTTTATCGGGGCATGGATATCGGCACGGCCAAACCCACGCCGGATGAGCAGGCGCGCATTCCCCACCATCTCATTGACCTGTGTGACCCCGACCGGCCCCTGACCCTGGCCGAGTACCAGCGGCTTGCCTACGCGGCCATTGACGCCATCCACCAACGGGGCCGGTTGCCTTTTCTGGTGGGCGGGACGGCGCTCTATGTGCGGGCGGTGGTCGAGGGCTTGCGGATTCCTGAGGCTCCACCCGACCCGGCGCTGCGCGCCGCGCTTGAGGCGCAGTTGGCCGCAGAGGGGCGCGAGGCGCTCTTCCGGCGTCTGCAAACCGTAGACCCTGCCACGGCGGCGACCATTGACCGCAACAACCCCAGGCGATTGCTGCGCGCGCTGGAGATCGTCCTGACTACCGGACGCTCGAAGGTCGAGCTGGAGGGCGCCGCCCCGCCTCCCTATGCCCTTCTCCAGATCGGGCTGGACCGTCCCCGGCCCTCGCTCTATGCCCGCATTGACCAACGAGTCGAGGCCATGATCGCCGAAGGGCTGGTCGAAGAAACGCAACGCTTGCTGGAGGCAGGCTATGCGCCTACGCTGCCCGCCATGACCAGCATCGGCTACCGGGAGATCACCGCCTACCTGCGCGGCGAAATGACCCTCGAGGCCGCAGTCGCCCGTATCAAGACCGAGACCCATCGCTATGTGCGCCACCAGGCAACCTGGTTCCGCCGGATGCCCAACGTCCTCTGGTTCAACCTGGACGAACCGGGCGCTGAAGCAAAGATCGAGCAAGTTATCCAAGCATTTATCAGCTAGGAGGGTGTGATGCTGGTCGGTTATGTGAGTGATGAGCAGTATGTGGCCCTGGCCGATGTGTTGCTGGAGTTCGAGCGGGATGGGGAGAGCGTCGCCGTCGTGCGCTCGACGCCGCGCGGCGCAGTCTACGCCGATCTCGCGCCCGGCGAATACCGTGTAGCGCTCTGCAAGGATGGCTATGGGGCCAAGACAGTCACGCTGGAGGTCGGCAGCGGGACGCCCTACCAGTTCCGGCTGCTCTCGAACCGGCTGCTGGGCTACATGTGGCCCAAATGGGTGCGGGCGGGCGAGCGCAGCGAGTTCCGTGTCCATTCGGTCGAGCCATACCGGCTGAGCCTTTGGCGCTATGGGCTGAAGAAAGAGTTCATCCGCCTGCTGGGCTGGTTCGACGAGCACGGCCCCCGCGCTACCATGCAGATCACCCCCGACGGCGACTATACCCAGACCGGCGTCGGCTGGAATAAAGTCGGCTACGGCAGCCCCCACCACACCCAATTCGTAGCCGGGCCGGAGCGGTCGGGCCTCTACTACCTTCACGCCGAGAGCGAGTCGGGCGACTTTTTCTCCTTCCCCTGGGTGGTTGCGCCGGCCCGGCCCTCGGCCTCCATCGCTGTGCTGGCCTCGACCATGACCTGGAACGCCTATAACAATTTCGGCGGGCGCAGCAACTATGTCAATGCAACCCGGCTGCCCGACCGCCCTATCGTCAACGGGCGCCAGGACCTGATCCGCTATCACCTGGAGGGCGGCTACCCGGAATGGCGCGCCCCAGACGAGGCATACCTGCCCTTATCGTGGGAGCGGCCCGAACCCTTCAACCATGTGCCCGCCCACACCGAGGCGACAGACCCCATCGAGGGCCGGCAACCCTGCCACCTGGCCCCTGCTGAGTGGCGGCTGCTGGCCTGGCTGGAGCGCGAGGGATACGCCTATGACCTCTACGCCGAGCATCAGCTTCACGACGGCATCCTTGATCTGGACGCCTACCGGGTCGTCATCAGCCAGGTCCACCCCGAATATTGGTCGCGCACCATGTATGAGCGCATCAAGCGTTGGGTCCATGAGCGAGGCGGGCGCTTGATGTATCTGGGCGGCAACGGTCTTAACTGTGAGATCGAAGTGTTGGATGGCCACCGCATGAAGTTCAACACTCAATTGATCTCGGCGGACAACGGCATCGGCGCCAGAGACCCCGATGATCCCTCGATCCGCTATGAAAGCCGCTTTGCCCGCCGCCACGAGTCCGAAGCCAACTTGCTGGGCGTCGTCTTTATGGAAAACGGCATCATGACCGCCGCGCCCTACCGGGTGGAGCAGGCGGACCATTGGGTCTTTACCGGCACAGGGCTGCGCAATGGCGACCTCTTTGGCGCAAAGAGCCTCCACGAGCGCATCCCCGGCGGCGCTTCGGGCCACGAGACCGACAAGATGAGTCCCTCCTCGCCGCCCAACACGGTCTTGCTTGCCAAGGGCATAAACCCGGAGGACGGCGGCGCGCACATGACCATCTACGACACCCCCAGCGGCGGCGCGGTCTTCTCAGTCGGTTCTATCACCTGGCCCGCCTGCGTCCTGGTGGATGACAAGGTCTCGCGCATCACATCGAACGTGATCAACCGCTTCCTTGTGTAGATGTAGGCTCATCTGCTATCTTGTCCATCAGCATCAATTGTATTCGTTGTGAGAACCAGAAAGAGTTGAAAGCCCTCCACAGAATAGTGAATTCCCAAATCGCACGAGCTTTGAGGACAAATGCATGACTAGCGCCTTCAAACCCGATCCAGCGGCGTTCCTCCTGACAGGCGGCCCGGTTGGTATCATGCTCATGCATGGCTTCACCGGCTCACCTAGCGAAATGAGTCTCATTGGCCCTTATCTACAGCAGCGAGGGCTTACAGTCTCCGTCCCTTTGCTTCCAGGTCATGGCACAACACCCGCCGATCTGAATCGGCAACGACTGGAAGACTGGGTCGCGCATGTACAAACTGCCCTGGCTGACCTTCAACGCCAGTGCCAGGTCGTCTTTCTGGGAGGTCTGTCGTTCGGCGCCCTGCTTGCGCTTTATATGGCGGCAGAGCAGCCGCAGATCGCCGGTGTCGTCTTGTACTCACCCGCTCTCCTCATAGCCGATAAACGCAGTTACCTCGTTCCACTTCTCAAATACATCGCGCAAGAGGTCCCAAAA
>DATLZJ010000285.1:0-2788 GCA_035574055.1 Caldilineaceae bacterium | reverse complement strand
TGTCGGCGGGACGGTTTGCGCCGGAAGCAAGCTTGGTTCTTACCCTTGTTGGCGCCAGTGGCTCCGGGTTAGATACCGTTCAATTGGGCGTAGAGGTCCTTCCATCTGCTGTGGCTTCACCCTCTGGGCCGTTGGAACTCGTAAGACCGCTGTAAAGCCATTGCGAGCGCGTCAGCTACACGTGACAATGTTTTCCTAACTGAAGGTTTTCCTGATTGCAGTCTGGCGCTTACCCTAATCAGCGCAGGACACAGTTGGACAAATTCTGGCACATCGCCCTCTGGCGCCGGTGGATGCCAGTATAGTAGCAGAGCTTCCGTCAATACTCCGGCGGGAGACGATTCCTTTTGGGTTGGGTCAGAGAAGAAAGGGTCGCTGATGGGTACACGTTTAGAAACGGAAGCGATTTCGACGATTGGAGGCTATGGGCCGTGGGCGGCGACGCTGGCGGGGGAGGGGCCTGGCAGCCTGTCGTTCCGGCGCGCTGAGTTCACCGACCTCGATGGCTGGCGCAGCCAGGCGCGGCAACGGGTCTATGAGCGCCTCGCCCAGCCCGACACCGGCGGTACACCCCAGGTACGCGTCGAGCGGCAGTATCTCTATGACGGTCTGCACATCGAGGAGCTTTCCTGGCAGCTTCCCTATGGCCCACGCACCCAGGCGATTTTTTTGAAGCCTGCCGCCGCGCAAGGGCCGCTGCCCGGCGTTGTCGCCCTCCACGATCACGGCGGCCAGAAGTACTTTGGCGGCATCAAGATCTGCCAGACCAGCGACAACCCTCATCCGGTCGTGGTCGAGCACCAGCGGCGCAGCTACGGCGGCCTCGCCTGGGCCAATGAGCTGGCGAAGCGGGGCTATGCCGTCCTCGCGCCCGACGCCTTTGCCTTTGGCAGCCGCCGCATCCTGCCGGAGGAGGTCATCGAGCCGATCCGCAACCAGGTGCAAGACGGCGACCTCGGCGACCCCGCTTCCATCGCCGCCTACAACCAATGGGCCGCCGGCCATGAGCACATTCTCGCCAAGTCCCTCTTTTCTGCCGGCGCCACCTGGCCCGGCGTCTTCAGCGCCGAGGACCAGGCCGCGCTGGATGTGCTCTGCGCCCGGCCCGACGTGGACGCCAGCCGCGTGGGCTGCGGCGGTCTCAGCGGCGGCGGGCTGCGCACCGTCTTTCTGGCCGGCCTGGACTCGCGCATCCGCTGCGCCGTCTGTGCCGGCATGATGACCACCTGGCGCGATTACCTGCTCAATAAATGTCACACCCATACCTGGATGTGCTATGTGCCCCTGCTCCCGCGCGAGCTGGACTACCCCGAAATCCTGGGGCTGCGCGCGCCGCTGCCCACCCTGGTACAAAACAACAATGAGGACCCGCTCTTTACCCTGCCGGAGATGCAGCGCGCCGATGCGATCCTGGGCGAGGTCTTTGCCAAGGCCGGCGCAAGCGACCACTACCGCTGTAGCTATTACCCCGGCCCCCATAAGTTCGATGCCGAGATGCAGGCCGAAGCCTTTGACTGGTTTGACCGCTGGCTAAAACAATAAGTCTTACCGCCCACCCCTGTTCTGGAGAAGCCCATGTCCGCCAAGAATGCCGGTCCCTGGCGAGGGATCTTTGTCATTGTCGTCACGCCCTTTACTGAATCCTATGAGTTGGACGAGGAGAGCCTACGCCGCCAAGTCCGCTTTTGCATCGAGGCCGGCGCGCACGGGCTGGTCGGCCCGGCCAATGCCAGCGAGTTCCCCACCCTATCCGACGACGAGCGCAAACGCTGGATCGAGGTGGTGGTGGGCGAGGCCGGCGGCCAGATCCCCGTCGTCGCCGCCACCACCCACGGCCATGCCGTCCCTGCCGTGGCCCTCAGCCGCTTTGCCGAGCAGGTTGGCGCCGACGGCATCATGGCGATGCCGCCCCACATCCTGCACCCCGACGCCGAAGGCTGCTACGCCTACTACAAGGCCATCAACGACGCCGTCAACATCCCCATTTGTGTCCAGAACTATGCCGGACCGGCAGGCACGCCCATGTCCAACCAGCTCCTGGCCCGCATGTGCCGCGAGCTGGCGCATGTGGACTATATCAAGGAGGAGACTTTGCCGGAGCCGCGCCAGATCAGCGCCACCATCCGGGCTGCCGGCGACGCCTGTAAGGGAGTCTTCGGCGGCCAGGGCGGCATCTATCTGCTGGACGAGTATCGCCGCGGCGCCCACGGCAACATGCCCGCCTGCCAGGCCACCGATGTCCATGTCGCCATCTGGGACCTGTTGGAGCAGGGCAAAGCGGCCGAGGCGCGCCAGCTCTACAATCGGCTTCTCCCCTTGATCAACTTCGAGCGGATGCATGGCGTTGCAGTCTACAAGGAGGTGCTCTACCGGCGGGGCGTCTTCAAGACGCGCATCTCGCGTGCGCCCGGCCGCGACCTGGATGAGCTGGACCGCGCCGAGTTGGATGCGATCATGGCCGATGTCGAACCGCTGTTCAGGCTTTAACGTCAGTGGGCATGTAGGAAGGTGCTATCATGAGTCCGGTATCCATCGAGGCGACGGCTAAGCGCCATCTCCCCGACTGGGCGCTGCGCGAGCGCCACTTGATCGAGGTGATGAACGAGGCCGCGCCGCTCTATCAGGAACGCTACACCCGCCAAGACGGGACTTTCGTCTGGCGAGAGGAGTGGCCCGGCATGGACGGCTCCGACGACGGCTATGAAAGCTATCATAACTGGCCGCTCCTCTATGTGCTGGGCGGCTCCGCCGAACTACACCGCCGCAGCCGCTTTCTCTGGGAAGCCGT
>DATLZJ010000284.1:0-4019 GCA_035574055.1 Caldilineaceae bacterium | reverse complement strand
GGCGACCTTGATCACCGGCTCCGGGAACTCGATGGTCTCCAGCAAAATCGGATTGTTCGGGTCACAAAGCGTTTCGCCGGTAAAGCTCTGCTTAAGCCCCACAACGGCACAGATGTCGCCGGCGTCGCACTCCTTGATCTCTTCGCGCTTGTCGGCATACATCTGGAGCAGACGGCCGACGCGCTCCCGCCGGTCACGGTTGACGTTATAGGCCATGCTGCCCGCGTTGAGCTTGCCCGAATAGACGCGTACATAGGCCAACCGGCCCACAAAGGGGTCGGTCACAATCTTGAAGACCAGGGCCGCGAAAGGCTCCTTGGAGTCGGGCTTGCGCTCGACCGGTTGCCCCGTGCGCGGGTCAACACCCTGGATCGCGGGCACATCCACTGGGCTGGGCAGGTAGCGCACCACCGCATCCAGCAGGGGCTGGACGCCCTTGTTGCGCAGCGCGCTGCCGCAAAGCACCGGCACAATCTCATTGTTGATCACCGCCCGGCGCAGGGCGGCAAATAGCTCCTCGTTGGAGATTTCCTCGCCTTCGAGGAACTTGAGCGTCAGTTCGTCGTCGGTTTCGGCAATGCGCTCGATCATCTGCTCGCGGGCTTCTTCGGCAGCCGCGCGCAGCTCGGCGGGAATCTCCTCCACCGAGGGTTTCGCGCCCAGCTCATCGGTGAAGACCAATGCCTTCATGGAAAAGAGATCGATCACGCCGCGGAAGCTGTCCTCTCGGCCGATGGGCAATTGGATCGGCAGCGGCACTGCGCCCAGCCGGTCAATGATCATCTGGCAGGTGCGCTCAAAGCTGGCGCCGACGCGGTCCATCTTGTTGATGAAGCAGATGCGCGGCACCTTGTAGCGGTCGGCCTGGCGCCACACTGTCTCAGACTGCGGCTCCACACCGGCGACGGCATCGAAGACCACCACACCGCCATCGAGCACGCGCAGGCTGCGCTGCACCTCGGCGGTGAAGTCAATATGGCCTGGCGTGTCAATCAGGTTGATCTGGCACTCCTCACCGGTCACGCGATCAGTCCACGTCGTGGTAATGGCGGCGGCGGTGATCGTAATCCCGCGCTCGCGCTCCTGCACCATCCAGTCGGTGACAGCCGTCCCCTCATGGACTTCTCCCATGCGGTGAGTCCGGCCTGAATAGAACAGGATACGCTCTGTCGTTGTCGTTTTGCCGGCATCAATATGAGCAATGATGCCGATATTCCGAGTACGTTCAATCGGATATTCGATACTCATCAGTACGTCCTAGTTTTAAGCAAAAGAATGCGGCGCCACGGGTCCACAAAGCTTGCCCCGAACACCTGCCGGGCGAGGGACGCTCAACGTTCCCCATACCGGCCAACTACGTGATGGTTTCCTTGTGGCAAGGGCGCCGCACTGGTGAAGGTCCCGCTCCGGCAATCTTTTCCCTCACCACCTGCACAATGGCCTATGACGGCGAGCCACACAGGTGAGGACCGGAGGGCGACCTATGGTCTATTTAGTTGCGCGAGCGGCGAGCGATTCCGCGGGTGCTCCCTAGTACCGGAAGTGGGCAAAGGCCTGATTGGCCTCGGCCATACGATGGGTATCCTCCCGCTTCTTGATGGTGGCGCCCTCGTTGCGGGCGGCATCCATCAACTCAGCAGCCAGGCGGACGGACATATCGCGACCGCTGCGCCGCCGGGCGCTGTCAATCAGCCATCGCATCGCCAACGCCATACGCCGGTTGGCGCTGATCTCTACCGGAATCTGATAGGTGGCGCCACCCACGCGACGAGGCTTCACCTCGACCAGCGGCGTCGCATTCTTGAGCGCTTCCTCGAAAACTTCCAGTGCGGGGCGCTTCGTGCGCTCCTCGATGGTATCAAACGCATCGTAGACGATGCGGGCAGCGAGGCTCTTCTTGCCCCGCTCCATCACATTGTTCACAAATTTCGCCACAACCGTGCTGTTGTAGCGCGGGTCCGGGGTCACAGGCCGGATTTCAGCTCGCTTGCGTCGCATACCTTCTTGACTCTACCCTTTCCTACACCCTGTATTGCCCGCCCAGGTTCACTCCACCGCGTCTTATTACCGCCGGGCCTCTTGCTCGACCAGCGCCCTCTTACTTGGGTCGCTCTGACTTGGGTCGTTTTTACTTGGGTCGCTTGGTGCCATACTTGCTGCGGCCACGCTTGCGCCGGTCAACGCCGGTGCTGTCCAGCGCGCCCCGCACGATATGATAGCGGACGCCGGGCAGGTCCTTCACGCGCCCGCCGCGCACCAACACCACGCTGTGCTCTTGCAGGTTGTGTCCCTCGCCCGGAATGTAGGCGGTCACTTCCATGCCGTTGCTCAAGCGCACGCGCGCCACCTTGCGCAGCGCCGAGTTTGGTTTCTTGGGCGTCGTAGTACGAACTTGGGTGCAGACGCCCCGCTTCTGCGGGTTGCCCTTCTTCATGCGCCGTGTGCGGCCCGCCAGGGTATTGAGGGTAAAGCGCAATGCCGGCGCTTTTTCTTTCTTGGCTTGACTCTTGCGGCCCTTGCGGACCAGTTGGTTAATTGTCGGCAAAAGATTCCTCCCTTACTCTCGCCCTGATTGTCATCTTTGCTTGCGCCCCCAAAGCACCCTGGCGACGCAATCTCTATCCAGTTTACCGTCTATTTCAGCTCTGTTTCAATTCAGGTTGCGTCCCGGCGCGCCTCCAAAAAAGAAGGCGTCCAGGTCATACCGTCACAGTTTAACCTGGCTCAGGTGTGGCTCGGCCCGTGTTGCTGGACCAAGGTAGGCGTCCCCATCCCAGCTTGAGTGCTGGCGACACCCACGAACGATAAGTGTAGCACAGGAGAACAAAGCTGGTCAAATTTACCCACTGCTTTATGCAAGAGCAACCGCGCGCCGGTACAAACCAGGCCAGGAGGCGCCGGCCCTGGCCCGTTTCGCCCATAAAAAAAGCCCGGCAGCGCTCTGCCGGGCTTATAGAACGTACCAACTGGGCTGGGCGGACTCTGGCCGTCTTCAGGCCGCCTTACATACCACCACCGAGCGTGACGTTGATGGTGCCGGTGTCGGTGCTGACATCAGCCGCAACCCCCATGCTCGGGTCGGACAGCGCAGCATTGATCTGCTGGTTGATCGGGGCCAGCATCGCGCCGCTGACGCTCAGGTTGCCCGCGCCCGCCTGCTGCAGGTTCACCACCACATGGTTGTTCTCAACGCCGATGGTGCCGGCCAGGACCAGGGTATCACCCACTGCGGCAGGCAGCACGCCCGGCTTCAAATCTACCTGCGCCACGACCTGGTTGTTCGGCTCGAACCAAACGTTGATCGCCTCTACTGGGTTGTTCTCGCCGCTGTTCTGCTCCAAGAGCACGCTGAGCAGGCTGCTGAATTCCTCTTCAGTCCACTCGACGCCGCCCATCATCAGGTTGCCCAGCTTACCTTGCGCTGCCAACGCCGTATCAACACTGACCTCAATCGGCCGGTCGGGCACTTCCACAGGCGTCGCCATACAGGCAGCCAGGCTTGCCACCATCAGCAATGAGACGAACAGTACCACCCAGTTCCTTCGGTTCAGCATGGAAACCTCCCTTTGTGTCTTCTGACTTCGAATGTTGAACTTTTTTGTTCATACAGACTTCGCGGGGCGAACCTGTAGGCACAATTATACAGCAGGTCAGAGTTGGGCAAAAACGTCTCAAATCCTTGCCGATCCCGGACGCCTGTCAACTTACTTGCTGCGCCTTTATTTCTTGCTGTGCGCATAGGTCTGGCGGCAAATCGCTGTCATCTGCTCAGGTAGAGGGAATTGCATTATAGCAGCAGTTGTAGGCTCATGCAACCTGGATTTTGGTCCCAAGAGCGGCCACAGAAACTCGCCTCCGTCCCGGCTGGCACACTGCCTGGCGATTGCCCTACGATTGGCCCACAACCGTACATAGCTGCGCACAGCGACCAAGAGCAAGCAGGCGCCGGCAGTCTTGGCCGGCCTGGAGCTAGCCGGTAGCAGGCTGCTCTCCCGCCAGGTGGTCTTCATAGCCGCTCA
>DATLZJ010000283.1:0-3561 GCA_035574055.1 Caldilineaceae bacterium | reverse complement strand
CGATGTGCTGGATGAGCCATTGGAGATCCTCGGCCATCCGGTCGCATCTCTTTACTGTGCGACCACGACCGACATCGCCACATTGGCGGTGCGGCTGATTGACGTTGCGCCGGACGGCACGGCGGCGCTGGTGACCAAAGGCGTGCTCAACCTCACGCACCGCGATTCCCACACCGACCCCAGCCCGCTGACGCCTGGCGAGGTCTATGCCTTGCAGATTGAGCTGGACGCCACCTGTTGGCGCTTTGCGCCGGGCCATCGCATTCGCTTGAGCATTGCCGCCGCCGATTTTCCCAACTCCTGGCCCTCGCCCAAGCCCCATACCGGGCGGCTCTATTTCGGCGGCGCGCGCGGCGCTCACCTGTCCCTGCCGCTGCTCCCGCCACAGCCGGAACCACTCCAGGGGCCGGTCTTCCGCCCCCCCACGCCCTACGAGCCTCAGACCGCCAGCTACAGCGATAAGCCGATCTGGAGCGTCACCCGCGACCACATTGCTGGCTCCGCCTCGGTCCGCATTGGCACATCGGGCCGGTCGCGCATCTCCGACAGCGTTGAATTGACCCGCTCGGCGGATGCCACCGCGACCGTCTCTGAGGCCGACCCAGCCCATGCCACCATCCAGTGCGTGAACCAGGTCGTGCTCCACTGGCCGCAGCGGACCATCGAGACCACGGCGCGCGCCCAGATCGAAAGCACCGCCACGACTTTCCAGGTGACGATCCAGTTGGCGATCACCATGGGCGGGCTGCCCTACCACACGCGGCAGTGGACGCGTTCGATTCCCCGGCATCTGGTATAATCGTCGGGCGCCGTTGAGCCAGGAGCGGCGTGGTCTTGTTCACGCACGCGTTGCGTGGGCAGGTCAGGAGGGGGGCGTGCCTCTCTCAAAAATCGAGAACACCGCTCGGTTCACGGCGTCAGGCGGCAGCGCATAGGCGCGCGAGGATGCCGCACGCTCGCGCCGAACATGCCTGTGCGGCAGGATGCCGCACCTACGCGATGGTTGGCATTCCTGGCGGCCTCGTCGGTGCGCTATTCTAGCGCACGCTCTGGTGTGGTATCCTACCGCATCTACGGCGAGGCCGCCTTCTGTTCACAAAAATATGAGATAATTCAAGGTGTAGCGGATACGGCCAAGGGCGATAGATTCCTCTTGGGCGCCCCGTTCGACAGCAAAGGCGAACAAACTTTGAGAAGTTCTGCAAATTCGCCAAATTGTGTCGATAAATTGATGTCGATCTTGGGGTTTCCCATTCGACGGTTAGGTAGAACGGGGATCAAGCAGGCCGGATTGGCCGGCAGCCCCGCTCCCAAGCCGTAAATAGGTTACAAGCAAAGGAGAAAACCAATGCGTGTCATGGTATTGGTCAAGGCGACCGAAGAGTCCGAAGCGGGCGTGATGCCGAGCGAGCAAATGCTGGCCGAGATGGGCGCCTATAACGAGGAACTGGTGAAGGCCGGTGTCATGTTGGCCGGCGAGGGGCTGCATCCTAGCTCCAAGGGCAAGCGGGTCGTCTTCTCGGGCACAAAGCGCACGGTGATTGATGGCCCCTTTGCCGAGACACGAGAACTGATCGCCGGCTTCTGGATTTGGCAGGTCAGCTCGATGGATGAAGCGGTCGAATGGGTCCGGCGGATGCCCAATCCGATGATTACCGAGAGCGTGGTCGAGATCCGTCCGGTGTTCGAGGCGGAGGACTTCGGCGATGCGTTGACGCCGGAGCTTCGCGAGCGCGAAGAAGCGCTGCGCGCCCAGGTCGAGGCGAAGACAAAGAAGTAAGTGTTGTGTGCCCTAGACGGCTATCATGGGTACCGAGGACCTGACGCTCACAACCGATGCCGTCCGTCGCACCCTCGACGCGGTTTGGCGGATCGAGTCGGCGCAGATCATCGCTACCCTCATGCGGATCGTGGGCGACATTGATACCGCCGAGGAGTTGGCGCAGGACGCTCTGGTCCTGGCGCTGGAGCAGTGGCCGGAGGTAGGCATTCCCGAAAAACCGGGCGCGTGGTTGACCGCTACCGCCAAGCATCGAGCCATTGACCGGGTCCGGCGGGATGTTACGCTGGTGCGCAAGCAGGAAGAGCTTGCGCACCAGCTTGAAATGCGCCATGCGGAGCGCGCGGCCGAGTTCGAGGCCGCGCTCGAAGAGGACATCGGTGATGATATGCTGCGCCTGATCTTCATGGCCTGCCACCCCGTTCTCTCGACCGAGGCGCGGGTTGCGCTCACCTTGCGCCTGTTCGGCGGGCTTACGACCGAAGAAATCGCCCGCGCGTTCCTGACCTCCAAGACGACCATTGCCCAACGCATTGTGCGGGCCAAGCGGACTCTTGCGGCCGCGCGGGTCCCATTCGAGACGCCACAAGGCGCCGAGCGCGCCGCGCGCCTGTCGTCGGTGCTCGAAGTCATCTATCTGATCTTCAACGAAGGGTACGCCGCCACGGCAGGCGACGACTGGATACGGCCGTCGCTGTGCGAGGATGCGCTGCGTCTGGGGCGCATCCTGGCGGAATTGGCCCCCCACGAATCAGAAGTTTATGGGCTGGTTGCGTTGATGGAGCTTCAGGCGTCACGTCTGCGGGCGCGGGTCAGCCCATCGGGCGAGCCGATTCTGCTCATGGATCAGAACCGCGCGCACTGGGACCGGCTCCTGATTGGGCGGGGCCTGGCCGCGCTGGCGCGCGCAGAGGCACTGGGCGGCGCCCTCGGCCCTTACGCCCTCCAGGCAGCGATTGCCGCCTGCCATGCACGGGCGCTCACCCCTGAAGAGACCGATTGGCCGCGCATCGCCGCGCTCTATGATGCGCTGGCCCAGGTCGCCCCTTCCCCCGTGATCGAATTGAACCGTGCTGTGGCCGTTGCCATGGCTTATGGTCCGGCGGCAGGCATGGCGATTGTCGAGGAGCTCGTTGCCGAGCCGGTGTTGCAGCGCTACCATCTGCTGCCCGCTGTCCGCGGCGATCTGCTGGTCAAGCTGGGCCGTCTGGACGAAGCCCAGATCGAGTTTGAGCGTGCTGCCGCGCTGACGAGCAATGCTCGCGAGCGTGCGCTTCTCTTGGCGCGCGCTCACGCCGCAGGCCGAGGCGATAGCGGGTAGCCTTGCGTTCTTTGCGTTTTTGCGGTTAACTTTTCTTTAGACCAAATTCGGACCAAACGCGTGCGCTATGGCGACGCGGGCATGAAGGACGCAACCGAATGAGCGGCATCGTCGTATACTGAGTGCAAGCCGGTGGAACATCGGCTGACACCCATGCGTTCTAACCGTGGTGGTCTGTCTGACCGGCGTGTGCGCCATCTTCTCCAGCATGGTCGCATTGCAGGCAGCGGTCCCCCTTCATCCACTGCCCCGCTAGTCGTGGACAACGGCGGGACGAAGGGGCACACGGAAGAGTAGGAGACGACTTTGATGCAGTTGCTCATGGTCCTTGCGCTGGCCGGCGCCATTTCCGGCTCCCTCAGCGGCGCCTATTGGGGCGGCGCGGAAGGTTCACTTCTTGGCGGCTCAACCGGATTGGTCTTTGGCATACTCACGTGGTGGGTGACCGGCACCATCCTGC
>DATLZJ010000282.1:0-2753 GCA_035574055.1 Caldilineaceae bacterium | reverse complement strand
TTGGATTTGCTCGACGCGATCTATAACCGGCGCACTATTAAGGACTTCAGGCCCGATCGCGTGCCCGACGAGGTGCTGGAGCGGGTCCTCAATGCCGGACCCTGGGCGCAAAACCACCACTTGACCCAGCCCTGGCGGTTCATCCTGTTGGGGCCGCAGACCCACCGCGCCTGGGCGAAGACTTCAGCGGAACTACAACTTCAGTCGTTGCGCACGGAGGACGCCGCCGCGCGTGAAAAGGCCCGCGCCGGCGCAGAGCAGAAGATTCTGGCGAAACCTCGCCTCGTCGCCGTCACCTACCGGCTGTGTGAGGATGCGCAGCAACGGCGTGAAGACTTTGCTGCGACCTGCTGCGCCATTCAGCTCATCCAACTGGCGGCCTGGGCCGAGGGGTTGGGTATGCAGTGGAGCACCAACTTCATGACGCGCCATCCTCAGGGCTATGCGCTGTTGGGAATTGACCCGGCAGAGGAGGAGATGGTCGGGCTGCTCTATTTCGGCTATCCGGCGGAGGTGCCCGCGCCTCGCGCCCGCAAGCCGCTCGCCGAGGTCTTGCGGCGTTTACCGTAGCAGTGGCTAGTTAGTGGTTTGACAGCGCCCCCAATGCGCCTTACACTCAGACCAATTTTGGCCTAGCTCATTGATTCTTATGTTCCATGTCCCTACGCACCGCTACGCAAGCCACGCAGACCTTAGCCCCTGCCTCCCGCGCCGCGCCGGTTCCGGCGGTTGAGCTGCGCAACCTTGTCAAACACTATGTCGAACCTGGCGGCGAAACGGTGGTTGCCGTCAACAACATCAACCTGACCATCTTCGAGGGAGAGTTTTTCTCGCTCTTGGGGCCGAGTGGTTGCGGCAAGACCACCACGCTGCGCATGATCGCTGGGCTGGAACTGCCAACCAGCGGCAGTGTTATCCTCTACGGCGAAGATGTGACCGAGCGCCCCGCCTACCGGCGTCCGGTCAATACGGTCTTCCAGCGGTATGCCCTCTTTCCCCATATGAGTGTGCGCGACAATGTGGCCTTTGGCCTGCGCATGAAGAAGACACCCAAGGCCGAGATCGGGGCGCGGGTGGATGAGGTGCTGCGGTTGGTGCGGATGGAGCGACTGGGCGACCGCAAGCCGGGCCAGCTCTCCGGCGGCCAACAGCAGCGGGTTGCTCTGGCGCGCGCGCTCGTCAACAACCCGGAGGTCTTGCTTTTGGATGAGCCGCTGGGCGCGCTGGACTTGAAGCTGCGCCAGGCCATGCAGGAGGAGCTAAAACGGATTCAACGGGAGGTGGGCATCACCTTTATCTACGTCACTCATGATCAGGAAGAGGCGCTCACCATGAGCGACCGGATTGCGGTGATGAACGAGGGGGTGGTGCTCCAGGTAGATAAGCCTTATGACCTCTATGAGGAGCCGAAGAGCCGCTTTGTAGCGGATTTTATCGGCGAAACCAACTTCCTGAGCGCGGTGGTCGTCGCCAATGACGATGAACAGACTCATGTGCGGCTAGCCAGCGGGCAGATGGCCCATGTCGCCCACGAGGGCAACAAGCTGCCGGTAGACTTGCCGGTGACGCTCGCCATTCGCCCGGAGAAGATCTTTGTCGGCGTCGGCGAGCCGCCCCGGGTGCGAAACGTCTTTGCGGGGACGGTGCAGAATATCGTCTACTTCGGCACCGACACCTACTATGATGTCATGCTGCCGGGGAATGTCCTGGTGACGGCCCGCCAGCAGAACGAGGACTATACCGGCACAGCGGCCAGCGCCGCGGTCGGGGATGCCGTCTATGTCGCCTGGCGCGCCCACAACGCCAGCCTCTTGACCGAGTAAGCGACGAGCAAGCCGGCCATGTCTGCCCAAGTCCGTCCCGTCCGCAAGCTCGATAAAGCCCAACTGACCGTGCTGCTGGGGCCGGCGACCGTCTATCTGCTGCTCTTCTTTGTTGCGCCGCTGCTGATCCTGGTGGTCTACAGCTTCCTGAAGCGGGGCGTCTACGGCCAACTGATCTGGGAGTTCAACCTCCAGAATTACGTGCGGGTCATTGATCCGCTCTATCTGAGCATCTTGTGGCGGAGCCTGGTCTTTGCCCTGGCGACGACCGTTCTCTGCTTGCTTCTGGGCTATCCCTTTGCCTACTACATCGCGCGGCTGCCGAACCCGCGCACCCGCAATCTCCTGCTCATCCTGGTGATGGTGCCCTTCTGGACTAACTTTCTGATCCGCACCTATGCCTGGCGGGTGATCCTAGGCGCCGACGGGCCGATCAACGGCCTGCTGATGGGATTGGGGCTGATCCAGACCCCCCTGCCGCTCATCTTCAACGAGGGCGCGGTCATGGTTGGCTTGGTCTATGGCTATCTCCCCTTTATGGTGCTGCCGCTCTTTGCGGCCATTGACCGGGTAGACTTCAGCCTGATCGAAGCCGCCCATGACCTCTATGCCAATGGCCGCCAGGCCTTTCTGCGGGTATTGTTGCCCCTGAGCCTGCCGGGCGTCATCGCCGGCAGCATCCTGGTCTTTATTCCGACGCTGGGCGCCTTTGTCACGCCGGACCTGCTGGGGGGGGCCAAGACGGTGATGATCGGCAATTTGATCCAGAGCCAGTTTTTGACCGCGCGCGATTGGCCCTTCGGTTCAGCCTTTACGGTGCTGCTCATGCTGGTGGTGCTGGCTGCGACGCTGGTGTACTTCCGCAAAGGAGGGCGTACCCTATGACCGCCGGGCTAGGCGATGCCGTCCCGACGGTTGCCGCCATGGCAG
>DATLZJ010000281.1:0-6581 GCA_035574055.1 Caldilineaceae bacterium | reverse complement strand
CCCGTCTATGATGAAGCGGGCGCCGTCATCAAGTGGTATGGCGCGACAACTGATATTCAAGCCCAGAAAGAGGCCGAGGAGGCGATCCGGCGCCGCGCCCAGGAGTTTCTGGCCCTGGTGGAACATGCCCCGGACCCGGTGGGGCGCTTTGACCGTGCGTTCCGCCATGTCTATGTCAACCCTGCTGTAACGCGCCTCACCGGATTGCCCGCAGACCTCATTATCGGGAAAACCAACAGCGAGTTGGGCATGTCTGATGCGGAGGCGGAGCGGTGGAACGCCTGCCTGGCCCATGTCTTCGCCACCGGCGAGGAGGTCACGCAGGAGTTTCAACTGGAGATGCTCAAGGGCTTGTGCGTCTTTGAGACTCGCTTTGTGCCTGAGTTCGGCGCGGATGGCCAGGTCGAGACGGTTCTGAGCCTGAGCCGCGACGTGACGGCGCGGGTGCAGGCCGAGCAGGCGCTGCGCGAGGGTGAGGAGCGCTTCCGGCTGATTGCGGAGGCCATCCCGGTCCCTTTCGCTATCCTTCGTTACCGCGACGGCGCCATCCTCTTTGCCAATCGCCAGTTTGGCCTCACCCATGGCGCTTCGGTGGAAGAAATCTTGGGCGAGTCTGTGAAGCCTCTCTTTGACAGTCCCGACGAGTTGCCCCAACTCCTGGAGGAACTGGAGCGGGATGGGGCTATCCACAACCGCGAGATTAGAGCCAGGCGGTGGTGTGACGGCAGTCCATTTTGGGCGGCGGTTTCTATCAAACAGCTTCCTTTTGAGAGTGAAGAGGCGCTCTTTATCGCCTACCAGGACATTACTGAGCGCAAGGAAGCGCATGAGGCCGTGCGCCGCAGCGAGGCCCTGCTGCAAAAGGTTTTGGAGACGATCCCGGTGGGCGTCTGGCTGCTGGATGCGACAGGACGGGTTATCATGGATAACCCGGCGGGCGCGCGAATCTGGGGCGGCGCCCGCTATGAGGGGCTGGAACAGCTTGGGGAATACGAGGCGTGGCACGTTGATACCGGCCAGCCTTTGGCCGTAGATGAGTGGGCGGGCGCCCGCGCCATCCTCTATGGCGAAAGCTCTCAGGACGAGGAGCTTGAGATCGAGTGCTTTGACGGCGCCCATAAGTTCATCCGCCAATGGGCGGTCCCGCTCTATGACGACGCCGGCGCGCTGCTTGGCGCCGTGTCGGTCAACTACGATATCACCGAGCAGCGCAAGGCCCAGGAGCAGATCCAGTATCAAGCGACGCTGCTGAACAATGTCTCGGACGCGATCGTCGCTACCGACCTGGAGCTCCACATCACCGCTTGGAATCCTGCCGCCGAGGCGCTCTATGGCTGGCGGGCCGATGAGGTCATGGGGCAGATTTCTACCCAGGTTGTCCAGACGTCGCTGACGCCGGTGGAGCTAGAGCAGATCGTGCAACAACTCCGGAGCGAAGGGGTCTGGCGCGGAGAAATCACGCACCATGATCGAGACGGCAATCCATTGCTGGTTCTGGCGTCCATCTCGCTGGTGCGAGACGCCACCGGCCAACCGGTGGGCGTGGTAGCGGTGAATCGCGACATCACTGCGTCCAAGCAGGCTGAAGCGCAATTGCGCATCTTATGGCGTGCTGTCGAGCAGAGCGCTACCGCCATGATCGTTACCGACGTAAACGGTTGTATCCAATATGTCAATCCTCGGTTTACGGAGTTGACCGGCTATACTCCGGACGAGGTGCTGGGCCAGAATCCCAGGCTCCTTAAATCCGGCTATACCCCACGCGATGAATATGTGCGCCTGTGGCAGACCATCACCGCCGGCGGCGAGTGGCGGGGCGAATTTCGTAATAAGAAGAAAAACGGCGAGCCATATTGGGAATCTGCCACGATCGCGCCCATCTTCGACAAGGATGGAGAAATCACGCATTTTATCGCAGTCAAAGATGACATCACGGTACGCAAACAGCGGGAGCAGGAGCGGGAAGCTCTGTTGAGCGTCGCCACTGCGCTGCGCGCTGCCAAGAACCATGATGAGATCGTGGCGATCGTGCTGCAACAAGCCTCCACCATTTTTGAAGCCGCCGACGCCTATTTTGTCGCCGCCGAACCGGAGACCGGGATGTTGGTGTTGGAGGCCGGCTATGCGTCAGGCCAACTGGTTGACCGCCCGCTCATCCGCTTCTCGCCAGAGCACGGCATCAGCGGTGAGGTGTATCGGACGGGACGAAGCTACGTGAGCGACAATGTCCTCTCGGATCCGAAATTTAGCGGCCAGGCGTTCATTACCGAGGAGAAGGCGGCGGCCTGCATTCCCCTACTGGCTCAACAGGAAACCATCATCGGTGTGCTTTGGGTGGCGCGTCCGAAGCCGTTCTTGGACCAAGACCTGCGTCTGCTCCGGGCCATCGGTGACATGGCGGCCAATGCGCTGCAACGCGCCGACCTCTATGAACAGGTGGTACAACACGCCGCCCATCTGGAGGAGCAGGTTGCCGCCCGCACCCGCGAGCTGGCGGCGGCTAATGAACGGCTATTGGAACTGGACCGGCTGAAGAGTAAGTTTGTCTCTAATGTCACCCATGAGCTACGCACGCCGGTCACCAACCTCAGCCTCTATCTCAACCTCTTGGGACGGAGGCCGGAGAAACAGGAGCAGTACATGAGGGTGCTGCATGAGCAGGCGGAGCGCCTCCGAACCCTGGTGAACGACGTGCTGGAACTGTCGCGGCTGGACCAGCAGCGGGAGACGCTCCACCTGGCGCCGGTTGATCTGAATGAGCTGGTGCAATCGGTGGCGGCGGCCCACGAGGCGCGGGCGGAGATGCAGAACCTGGCGCTGGTCTTTGAACCGGCTCCCGACCTGCCGCTCATCCACGGCGACCGCGACAAGCTGATCCAGGTGATGACCAACCTGGTGGCGAACGCCCTCAACTACACTCAGGCCGGACGCGTCGTCATTCGCACCTGCTGGGATCCCGACCGCCGCGCAGTTTTGGCTGAAGTCCAAGATACAGGCTGCGGCATTCATGCCGAGGATTTGCCTCATCTCTTTGACCGCTTCTACCGGGGGAAGCGCGACCAGTTGCCGCCGGTGCCCGGAACGGGTCTGGGCTTGAGCATTGTCAAGGAGCTGGTGGAGCTGCACGGTGGGACGATCACTGTTGCCAGCGAGGTTGGCGCCGGCTCGACGTTTACGGTCTATCTCCCGATACCCTAAACGGTGCATTGATTCACAAAGGAGAACCTCCTCATGGCTCATATCCTAATCATTGAGGATGATGAGCGCATATGTAGCGCTGTTGCCGATATTTTGGAGCTGGCCGGTTACGAGACCACCACCGCGCCGGATGGCGCCGCCGGGGTGGCGCTGGCGCGCCGCCGCCCGCCGGACCTGGTGATCTGTGACATCATGATGCCCTATCTGGACGGCTACGGCGTTCTGCAACAACTGCGCCAGGACGCCAAGACGGCGACCATCCCCTTTATCTTTCTGACGGCGCGCACGGCCAAGGAGGACATGCGCCTGGGGATGGCGCTGGGGGCGGATGATTACCTCACCAAACCGTTTGGCGAGGAGGAGCTGCTCCAGGCGGTCAAGACTCGACTCGACCGGCAGATGCGCCTGAACAAGGCGCTGCAGAGCCGCTTGGATGCGCTCCGCTTGGATATCGCCCGCACCCTGCCCCATGAGCTGCGCACGCCGCTGCACGGGGTGCTGGCAGGGGCGGATTATCTGCGGGCCACATGCAGGACGTTGTCACGCGATGAGCTATACGAGATGGCGGAGTTGATCTACCAGGCGGCCGAGCGATTGGAGCGGTTGGTCCAGAACCATCTGCTCTATCTCGAACTGGTGATGTGGGCCCATGAGCATGGGCGGGCGGCGCTGGGCGATGAGGCGGTCTGGACGCCGGTCGCGCCCGTTGTGGAGATGGCCGCCCGCCGCGAGGCGACGGCAGCCGGTCGCGAGGCCGACCTGCGCCTGTTGCTCGAAGACGTGGAGGCGCCTGTAGACCAGGTACACCTCAGCAAGATTGTGGAGGAGCTGGCCGGCAACGCCTTCAAATTCTCCAGCCTAGGCACGCCGGTCGTGTTGGAGCTTCGCCACAATGGCGACCTCTGCCTGAGCGTCACCGACCAAGGGCGGGGCATGACGGCCGAGCAGATCCAGGCCGTCGGCGCCTATGTCCAGTTTGACCGCCGCCGTTATGAACAGCCGGGGGTCGGGTTGGGGCTGGCGATTGTCCAGTTGCTGACGCGGCGCTATGGCGGGAGCGTGACGATTCAAAGCACGCCAGGACGCAAGACGACGGTCCGTGTGACCTTGCCGTTTGGCAAGCGTGCATAGGAGGCGCGTTGGTTTGGCCCAAGCCGGCATCGCGGCTCCATTACTCGGTGAATAGCCGGTCTCTAAACCCGTTTTTAGACATTTAGGCAGGCGTAGAACAGCCTGCCTTTTTTGTTACGATTCTGTTGGTCGAGCCGAAGGCGCGCGGGCTAGGCATCGGTGCCCGGCTGGTAGAGGAGTGTATACGAGATAGGGATGGATATTTTTTGTGAAGCTCCGCGTTTCAAGCAGGCAATAGCAAATCTTGCGCCGCTGAAACATGCCAATTGGGGGCCACTTCAGGTAAAATAAAGAATTTCCGCCGGACGGCGGTTTCGGTTACCGGATCGTAAGGAGTGGAACGGCATGAAACGAAGACGGACCTTGCTGGGTCTTTTTGCCCATCCCGACGACGAGAGCTTTGGCCCAGGCGGCACCCTGGCCCGTTATGCGGCGGAGGGGGTCCAGGTGCATGTGATCATCGCCACCGACGGCATTGCCGGCTCGATGGAGGAGTCGGTTCGCCTTGAGGATCATGAGACGCTGGCGCAAGTACGCTCGGCGGAGCTGGCGAACGCCGCGGTGGCGCTAGGCATTACCTCGATTTGGTCGCTGCCCTATCGTGACAGCGGGATGCGGGGGACGCCGGCCAATGAGCATCCCGCTGCGCTCATCCAGCAGCCGATGGAGAGGCTCGTCAATGAGCTGTTGGGCTATATTGAGCGCCTGCAACCGGATGTCATCATCACGCATGATCCCTTTGGCGGCTACGGCCATCCTGATCACGTGCGTTGCTGCGAGGCCATGACCCAGGCTTTTCACCTGGCGGTCGAGCGCGCCCGCAAACGCCAGGCGCTTGGCGATGGTGAGGGGTATATGGGACCGCAGAAGCTGTATTACACCGCATATGACCGGCGCATTCTCCGGCTTGTGGTGCGGGTGATGCCGCTCTTGGGTCAAGACCCGAGGGCGATGGGCCGCAACAAGGACATCAACATGGTGGAGATCAGCAAGTGGGAAACGCCGGTGCATACGCAGATTGATGTGGGCCGCTACCTGCCATATAAGCTGGCCGCCAGCCGCGCCCATGTAACCCAATACAGCGGCGGGCCGGGCTGGGTCCGGGTGCTGCCTGGCGTTCTCCGCCAGCGCATGATGAGCGTCGAGAGTTTTACTCGCGCCCATCCGGCGCCGAATGGAGGCATCGAGCGCGACCTGTTTGCCGGCGTGCGCTAACCGCAGCGACCGGTTCCGGCGCACCTGGCAGGCCGGGAACCGAGGGCTGTTGGCTTGCGCTGGCTCCCCGCTTCGCGCTACACTAGGCATGTAGCTAGCCAGGTATGAGATCTGGGGAGTCTCCAAACGGAACAACACGCACCCTAGCGCACGCTATCGAAGAGCAAGCGAGGAAGCTATGAACGGTTTTGTGAGCAGCCGGTGGCCTAGATGGCTGGCGCGGTGGTGTGGGCACAGCAGCGCCGCGCTGGCGTTGGCCGGCGTCATGCTCTTGCTGGGCGCGGCCACGGCCCTGGCTGCCGAGGTGGCCGGCGGCGAGACCTATGTCCTGCCCCGCGGCCAGGTGGTCAGCGATGACCTCTATGTGGCCGCCAGCGAAGTTGTCATCGAGGGGACGGTGGAGGGCGACCTGGTGGTGGCCGGGGGGTATATCGAGATCAGCGGCGTGATCATGGGCGATCTCCTGGCGGCGGGCGCCGGGCTGGTCGTGAGCGGGGCGGTGCAGGATGACGCCCGGCTGGCGGGCAGCGGTGTGCTGGTCACCGGCAACATCGGCGATGACCTGGTGGCTGCGGGCGGCGGCTGGCCGGGGGCACAGTTTATGCCCATGCCGGTCGGTGGGCGCACCGTGGCCCAAGGGGTGCAGGTCGCCAACGGCGCTACCGTGGGCGGCGACAGCTACTTGGCCGGCGGCGTTGGTGTGGTCGCCGGCTCAATTGGCGGCGATCTGAACGCTGCCCTGGGCGGCCTGACTTTTTCCGGCCAGGTGATGGGCGATGCCAATTTGGCCGGCGACCAACTGACGATCCGTGAAACGGCGCGGGTCAACGGCGCGCTGACGGTCAGCAGCGATGAGCCGACCGACGTGCCGGAGCCGGTAGCGGTCACGGTGCGGCGCGAGGTCGTGGAGCGGGAGCCGCGCACCAGCCTAGACCTGTTGCGTGACCTCCTCTGGTGGCTGCTGCGCACCGCGCTGATTGTGGTGGGGCTGGCGGTGCTGGGCTGGGTGATCTGGGCATTGGCGCCGCAGCAACTCC
>DATLZJ010000280.1:0-3683 GCA_035574055.1 Caldilineaceae bacterium | reverse complement strand
GGGGGCGTGAAGTCGCGAGCCACATAGAGCGGCTCCTGGGTCTGTTGGGTTGCCATGATCCTTGGTCTCCCTCCTGTGCCGTGTGCGCGATATCGTTGAACCGGTCGAGTTGAGCCAATGGAGCCAAGCCACTGGGGTCAGCGAGAAAAGCGGGCGCGGCCCCCTGCGGCCACGCCCGCCTGTGTTCGTTGAGCCTGTGAGGCCGGTCTCCCGGCTGCCGCCGATTATTTCACCTCAAAGATCGCCTCGACCTCGACGGCAAAGTCTGAAGGAATCTGCATTCCTACGGCGCTGCGCGCATGGCGTCCGGCTTCACCGAAGACTTCCAGAAAGAGATCGCTGGCGCCATGGATGACCGCCGGCGTATTGGTGAAGTCGGGCGCGACATTGACCATGCCTAGCACCTTAACCACTCGCACCACATTGTCCAAACTGCCTATCAGCGTCCGCACAGCCTGGAGACAACTAAGCGCCGCCAGCCGCGCGCCCTCATAGCCCTCTTCCACCGTTAAGTCGCGGCCAACCTTGCCCACCACCTGTTGGTCGCCAAAGCGTGAGACTTGGCCGGAGGTGTAGACCAGGTTGCCGGTGCGCACCGCGTGCATCAACCGCCCGGCGTTCAAGTCAATCTGCTGAAGGCTGTAACCCAGCTCGGTCAATCTGGCTTCATAGGACATGGCGATGCTTCCTTTCTCTCTGTGATTCCGCAATTCCGCGCGGGATTGCTGCGGATTTGGCTGGTTTATCAAGGCCGGAAGAAAAGGCCCATGGATCGAGGCCATTATAGTGGCTTGCCCGCTTACTTGTCCATCAGCAGGGCTACTAAGACCATGAGCAGAATCGGCCAGCAGAGACCGCACAGGACGCGAGGAGGTCGCAGGTTAGTCATCACAGCCAGCCGCCGGTATAATGGCCCCACATGCACTGTTTTGGGCAGCCGCCTACCATGGATGTCTATCTAATCGCCGTTCTAATCGCCGTTGGCGATATTCGATTGTTGCAGCCGTTGCCGGCCAAGACCCGATGAGAACCCATCCCCGCCTTGCCTTTGAGCCGGCCGCCCGGCAAGCCCTGCGCAGAGGCTTCAACCTCCTGGCCGATACCATGGCCGTCGCGCTGGGGCCGCGTGGCCGGCTGATCGCCGTCAGCCGTGACAACCCCCGGCGCCCGCCGGAGCTACTCAACGACGGCGCTGCCATCGCCCGCCGTTTCCTCGGCCTGCCCAATCGCTTTGAGACCATGGGCGCCTTCCTCGCCCGCCACATCGCCTGGCAAGTGGAGGAGGCGGTCGGCGACGGCGCCACCACCGCCGTCGTCATCGCCCGTCACGTCCTCAACGAGGCCGACCGCTACATCGCCGCCGGGCATAACCCCATGCGGCTGCGGCGCGGGTTGGACAAGGCGATGGGCGTGGCGCTGGCCGAGCTGGCGCGGCTGGCCCGCCCGCTGGAGTCGCCCGACCGCATCCGCGCGCTGGCGACTGCCATCATCGGCGACGCGACGCTGGGCAATTATATCGAGGAAGTCTTCGATGTCGTCGGCCCCTATGGCGCGGTCGAGGTGCGCAGCCACTATGGGCGGGGGCACGCCGTTCGCTATGTCAACGGCGCCCACTGGAATCAGGGCTGGGCCTCCTCCTACTTTACCACCGAGGGCGGGACTGCCATTCTCCATCACCCCTATATCCTGCTCACCAACCGTCCCCTTTCGACTGCGGATGAACTGCTGCCGGTACTGGAGCAGGTGCGCCAGGCGGGTGAGCGCGGCCTGGTGGTCATTGCGCCCGCCATCCGGGGCGATGCCCTCAATCTTTTGGTGACCAACAAGGTGCGCGGCGCATTACCGACCCTGGCAATCAAAGCGCCGGGCCTGGGGCCGGAAAAGACGGAGGTGCTCCAGGACTTGGCGGTCATGACCGGCGGTCGCCTCTTCCGCGTCGAGTCCGGCGACCGGGTGGAAAAGGCCACACTGGCCGACTTGGGCCAGGCGCGCGAGGTCCAGGCCATTCGCTCCGGCTTTACCGTCATCGGCGGCAAGGGCCGGCCTGCCGCCATTCGCCAGCGCAGCCAGGAGCTACGCCGCCGCATCCCGACCGCGGCCTATGGCCGCGAGCGCAACCGGCTGGTCGAGCGCGCCGGCAAGCTCTTGGGCGGTGTGGCCCAGATCGAAGTCGGCGGCGCGACCGAGAGCGAGCGCGATTACCTCAAAGACCGCACGACCGAGGCGGTCCATGTAGTGCGGCTGGGGCTGCAAGGGGGCGTCGTCCCCGGCGGCGGCGTCGCCTTTCTAGCCTGCCTGCCGGCCCTGGATGCGCTCTGTTTACCAGACGAGGAGATGGCCGGTGTGCGGATATTCGCCGAGGCGCTCACCGCGCCGATGCGGGCCATCCTCACCAATTCAGGCTATGAGGCCGCCGCGATCCTGGCCCACATCCGCAGCCGGGGCAACGGCTGCGGCTATGACGTGATGCGCGGGGAAGTGACCGATTTCATGGCCGCCAACATCGTTGACCCGCTCAAGGTTGTCCAGATCGCCTTGGAGACCGGCGTCAGCGGCGCGCTGATGGCGCTGACCACCGAAGTGCTGGTCCATAAACCTCGCTCCAACCGCAGCGACGAAGTGGATTTTCGACCGTGACCGAGCAACAAGCACAGACAGCGCTATGCTGGCAGGCGCTAGGCGCTTGGACCGGCGGATCGGTTCTCAGCGTGGCCGCAGCCCAGGCGCCCCATGGCGGCATCCGGGTGCTGGCCGCTACCCGCGCCGGCCTCTTTCGTTGGGAGTTCCCAGGGGAAGGCTGGCAACCGGCGCGCCAGGGGCTGACCGATCCGAGCCTGGTCGCCGTGACCTTCGCCGGTGCCGCCGTAAATGGTTGGCCCGCGGCCTTTGCAGCGTCGGCAAGCGGACGGCTCTTTCGCAGCGACGACGGCGGCCTGGTCTGGCGCGAGGTGACTGCCTGGGCCGGGTTGGGCGTGGCGACGGCGCTGGCCGCCTCGCCGGCCTTTCATGAGGACGGCATCCTCTTTGCCGGCGCCAGCGAGGGCTTCTTTCGCACCCTCGACGGCGGCGAGTCCTGGGAAAGCTGTTCCTTCGGCCTGTTGGACGCTGAAGCCCTCTGCCTAGCCTGTGCGCCCGATTTTGCCGCCAGCCAACTGCTCTGGGCCGGCACCGCCGGCGGCGGGCTGTACCGCTCGCGCAACCAGGCGCGCGCCTGGCGCGAGTCGGGGATGGGTCTGCCCGACGCCGCCGTACAAGCCCTGGCCGTCTCTCCCACCTTTGCCGACGACCGGACACTCTATGCCGGGCTAGAGGGGCACGGCGTTTACCGCTCGCGCGATGGCGGCGAGAGCTGGACCCCCTGCGGCCCCGCGTTGGCCGCGCACAGCATCAACACGCTGATTTGCGCCGGCAGCGCCGCCCACCTGGTTGCAGGCGCAGACGCGGGGCTGTTCTGGAGCAATGACGGCGGCGACCACTGGCAGGCCGCTGAGGGCGCAGCGTTCGCCGCTTTGGCCCTGACCTATGCCGGCGGCGAGATAGTGGTCGCGGGCGCGTTTCAGGGGGGCGTCATGCTCTCGACCGATGGCGGACGGCGCTGGTCGAGCGCGCCGCCGCTGGTCGTCCATGCGCCGCCGGTGATCTCTGCCGCATCCGACCGGCTTGCCGCCCTGGACATAGACGGC